>NZ_JBYCLE010000217.1:0-8741 GCF_057473765.1 Mycobacterium sp. TH-M106
CCCGCCGCGAACACGACATTCTGGCGTTCGAGCGGCAGTGGTGGAAGTACGCCGGCGCCAAGGAGGAAGCGATCAAAGAGCTGTTCGCGATGTCGGCCACACGCTACTACCAGGTGCTCAACGCGCTGGTTGAGCGTCCGGAAGCGTTGGCCGCGGACCCGATGCTGGTCAAACGGCTGCGCCGGCTGCGGGCCAGCCGGCAAAAGGCGAAGGCCGCGCGTCGACTCGGTTTCGACGTGCCGTAGCTGGCCGCATTTTGGGGTTATTTTCGGGCTGTGGCTCACCCCGGATACAGTGGGCGCAATGAACGAACACGTTCGCGACTCCTCCCGGCTCCCGCTGCGCGCCATGGTGATGGTGCTGTTGTTCCTGGGTATCGTCTTCCTGCTGGTCGGGTTCCAAGCTATGGAGTCGACCGGCGGCGACGACGACGGCGCGGACACACCGTTGACGACCATCACCGCCACGTCGGCGCCGGAGCAGCCGGAGCAGCCGCAGGCCGCCGCGGTGGAGGCCACCGTGCGGGTGTACAGCAGCGCCGACGAGGAGGACGCTGCCGGCCGCACCGCCGACCAACTGCGCGGCGCGGACTGGAACGTCACCGCGGTCGAGAACCTCACCGTGCCCGATGTCACTGCGACCACCGTGTATTTCGGTAACACCCCGGGGGAGCGTGAGGCCGCAGAGGCGGTGGCAGAGTTGCTGCGCGCCTCGGTGCAGCCTCGCACCCCCGACCTTGCCGAGCAGCCGCCGGGAGTCATCGTGGTGGTCGCAACAGAAACATGATCGGGAACTGCGCACGGCGCCCGAGTGACGCGCATTAGGCTCTCCGTATGGTTGAATCCGCCGGTATAGCCCGCTGCCGCCCTGTCGCCGCCGCCGCCCTGCTCACCGCCGCTGTTGTGGTGTTGAGCGCGTGCTCCCCGAACCAGACGCCGTCCGATACGCCGGGCACGACGCCGTCGATCTGGACCGGCGCGCCGGAGCCGCCGACGTCGGCGACCGAGCCGGGCGCAGCGGCTGCCCCGGACAGCCTGATCGCCCATTTGAAGGCACCGGACGGCACGCAGGTCGCCACTGCCAAGTTCGAATTCAGCCAGGGCCCCAACGGATTCGTCACCGTCACCCTGCAGACCACCGGCCTCGGCCAGCTCACGCCCGGGTTCCACGGGCTGCACATCCACGCGGTGGGCAAGTGCGAACCTGACTCGGTGGCTCCCGCCGGTGGGGCACCGGGCAACTTCCTCTCCGCCGGGGGACACTTCCAGGCCCCAGGTCATACCGGGCACCCGCAAAGCGGTGACCTGACCTCGCTGGAGGTCCGCGAGGACGGTGCGGCTCTGCTGGTGACGACCACCGACGCGTTCACCAAGGCTGACCTGATGGCCGGGGAGAAGACGGCACTGATCATTCACGCCGCCGCCGACAACTTCGCCAACATCCCGCTGGACCGCTACAGCCAGGTCAACGGCGCCCCCGGCATCGACGAGACCACGCTGGCCACCGGTGACGCCGGTAAACGGGTGGCGTGCGGTGTCATCGATTCCAGCTAGGGTCGCTGCCGGTACGCCGCGCAGCAGGGCAGTCCCCCATATCGACTTCGCTGGCTCGCCGCGGCCGACCGTCGGCGTGGAATGGGAGTTCGCGCTCGTCGACGCCGACACTCGCGACCTGAGCAACGAAGCCACCGCGGTCATCTCCGAGATCGGTGAAAACCCGCGCGTACACAAGGAATTGCTGCGTAACACGGTCGAACTCGTCAGCGGCGTCTGTGACTGCACCGGCCAGGCGATCTCCGACCTCCGTCACACCCTGGGTGACGTGCGCCAGATCGTCCGGGAGCGCGGCATGGAGTTGTTCGGTGCGGGTGCTCACCCGTTCGCCCGGTGGTCGGCCCAGAAGCTCACCGATGCGCCGCGCTACGCCGAGCTGATCAAGCGTACCCAGTGGTGGGGCCGGCAGATGCTGATCTGGGGGGTGCACGTGCACGTCGGGATCTCCTCGGCGGACAAGGTGATGCCGATCATGTCGTCGCTGCTGCTCTACTATCCGCACCTGCTGGCGCTATCGGCGTCGTCGCCGTGGTGGGTCGGTGAGGACACCGGCTACGCCAGCAACCGGGCGATGATGTTCCAGCAGCTGCCCACCGCCGGGCTGCCGTTCCACTTTCAGACCTGGGCGGAATTCGAAGGCTTCGTGTATGACCACAAGAAGACCGGGATCATCGACCACATCGATGAAATCCGCTGGGACATCAGGCCGTCGCCACATCTGGGCACGCTCGAAGTGCGGGTCTGCGACGGGGTGTCCAACCTAGCCGAGCTCGGCGCGCTGACGGCGTTGACGCACTGCCTGGTCGTCGACCTGGACCGCAGGCTCGAAGCCGGCCAGACGCTGCCGACTATGCCACCCTGGCATGTGCAGGAGAACAAGTGGCGTGCCGCCCGCTACGGCCTGGACGCGGTGGTCATCCTCGATGCCGACAGCAACGAGCGCCCGCTCACCGAGGATCTCGACGACGTGCTCACCCGACTGGAGCCGGTCGCGGCGTCGCTGCACTGCGCCGACGAGCTGACCGCGGTGCACGACATCTACCGGCTCGGCGCGTCATATCAGCGGCAGCGGCGAGTGGCCTTGCAGCACAACGGGGACCTGCGCGCGGTGGTCGACGCGCTGGTCGGTGAGCTGGACATCCAGTGACGACCGAACCGCTGCCGATGTTTCCGCTGGAGTGGGTGCTGCTGCCCGGCGAGGAGCTGGCGCTGCAGATCTTCGAACTTCGCTACACCATGCTGGTGGGCGAACTGATGCGCAGCGACGACCCGCGCTTCGGTGTGGTGCTGATCTCTCACGGGCGTGAGGTCGGCGGTGGGGAGCAGCGCTGCGATGTCGGTGCGGTGGCGGCGATCACCGACTGCAACGAACTCGGGTCCGGCCGGTACCGGCTGCGCTGCCTGACGGGTCAGCGGATCCGGGTGTGCGAGTGGCTGCCCGACGACCCCTACCCGAGGGCGGCAGTGGCCAACTGGCCCGACGAACCGGGCGAGCCGGTGACCGAACGCCAGTTCGGTGAGCTCGAGGAGCGCATCATTGCGCTGCACAAGCGCATCGCCGTCGCCCGCGGCAGCCGGCTGCTGCCCGGCCGCAGCGCGCTGCTGGGCGAACGTCGCGGCCGCCCCGCCGATCCCGGACAGCGCCTGTACTCGTTGGCCTGTCGCGTTCCGATGGGCGAAGCCGACCGCTATGCGGTGCTGTCGGCGCCATCGGTTGCCGACCGACTGGCCGCACTGAGTGAGGCCGTCGACACCGTCGCCGCGATGGTGGAGTTTCAGCTCTCCGACTAAGCGGTTCGCTATCGCCTGGTCAGCGCGAACACCCGTATCTCGCGATCGGTCCGGTGGCGGTAGGTGTCGTAGTTGCTGACGTAGTCGACGAACTTGCCGTAGATGCGGTCATGCTCCGGGCCGGTGATCTGCGTGGCCCGCACCGGTATCTCTTTGCCGCCCATCGTGACCCAGGCGTCCGGATCGGCCAGCAGATTCGACGACCACGCCGGGTGGTGGGCCTGCCCGAAGTTACTTCCAGTCAGGAACAGCCGATCACCTTCGCGCAGGTAAACCAGTGGTGTCTGACGTCGCTGGCCCGACTTCCTGCCGGTCGTGGTGAGGAGCAGCAGCGGCGCCGCGATCGGGCCGAGAATGGTGAAACGGCCGTCGCTGTGGTTCAACAGCCAGCGGTCGGCCGGGGTGAGTTTGCGTATGCACCAGGCACCCAGCTTCGAGCCGGCGAAGGCCGCTATCGGCCGCCGGGCCAGCGGGCCGGGGTCTTTGCCCCACCGCACGTCGGGAAAGGAGTCGTCAGCCATACGACGAATTATTCATCGCCGGGCGTCATAGCTCGGTGCCTTCGAGCGACTGGTCTACCCGACAGCCAGGCGACAACGGTGCTCGTGTTGAATACGATCGTGACCGGCAGCACTGAGGTTCCCATGGTGGTCAGCGCCAGCCGTGAGATCGCCGCACCGGCGGAGCGGATCTTCGAGCTGATCGCCGAACCGTCGCAGCAGCCACGCTGGGACGGCAACGACAACCTGTCGAAAGCTGAAGCGGGGCAACGGGTCCGCGCGGTCGGTGACATGTTCGCCATGACGCTGACCCTGGGTCTCGTCCGGGAAAATCACGTGGTCGAGTTCGACGAAGGGCGTCGCATCGCCTGGCGGCCGGCCGAGCCCGGCCAACAGCCGCCGGGTCACCTGTGGCGCTGGGAACTCAAACCGCTGGACCCCGCGCACACCCTCGTCACCCACACCTACGACTGGTCGGCGTTGACGGACCCGAACCGCTTCGCGCGTGCCCGCGCCACCACCGCGGACAAACTTCAGGCATCGCTATCCAAGCTCGCCGAGATAGCCGAGCGGTCCTGAATCCCCCCGCGTGAGCGTGCGCAAAAACGAGCTGACGCCCGGCGTGTCGGTCGGGGACACGCACGCTCGGCGGGTGGTGGCTACCGATCCCCGGCGAAGGCGCGCAGCGCCTCGACCTGCGTGGCATCCAGTGAGGGACGCACGGTTTCGCGCGCTGCGGCGATGTCGGCGGCGGTGACGTCGGCGGCGTCAATGGATCGGCGCATCGCGGTGAGCGCGGCCTCGCGCAGCAGCGCCACGCAGTCGGCGGCGCTGTAGCCGTCCAGGTCGGTGGCCAGCGCGTCGACGTCGACGTCGTCATGCAGCGGCACCGATTCTCCGGCGACCCGCAGGATCTCGCGGCGGGCGTCGGCGTCGGGAGGTTCGACGAATACCAGCTTCTCCAGCCGGCCCGGCCGCAGCAACGCCGGGTCGACCAAGTCGGGCCGGTTGGTCGCCCCGATCACCACCACGTCGCGCAGCGGCTCCACGCCGTCGAGTTCGGTCAGCAGCGCTGCCACCACCCGGTCGGTCACCCCGGAGTCAAAGCTCTGGCCGCGCCGCGGCGCCAGCGCGTCCATCTCGTCGAGGAACACCAGCGACGGCGCGGAGTCGCGGGCTCGCTGGAACAGATCCCGCACCGCCCGCTCGCTGCTGCCCACCCATTTGTCCATCAGCTCGGCGCCTTTGACGGCGTGCACGCTGACCCGACCGGAGCCGGCCAGTGCGCGCACCAGGAACGTCTTGCCACACCCCGGTGGTCCGTAGAGCAGCACGCCGTGCGGCGGGTCGACGCCGAGCCGGGTGAAGGTGTCCGGATGCTGCAGCGGCCACAGCACCGCTTCGGTCAGCGTCTGCTTGGTGGCGGCCATGTCGCCGACGTCGTCGAGGCTCACCGAACCGACCGCGACCTCCCCGGCGGCCGACCGGGACAATGGCCGGATCACGCTCAGCGCCCCGGCCAGGTCGTCCTGGGTCAGCGTCGGCGGTTCGTCGCTGCCGCTGGCCCGCGACGCCGCGCGCAGTGCCGCCTCCCGGACCAGGGCTGCCAGATCCGCGACCACGAAACCCGGTGTGCGGTCACTGATCTCGTCCAGGTCGAGGTCGCCGCACGGTACCGATTTCAACAGTGCAGCCAGCAGCGCGGCCCGGGTGGGGCCGTCCGGCAGGCTCAGCCGCAGCTCCCGGTCGCACAGCTCCGGTGCCCGCAGCCGGGTGTCTGCCCGGTCGGGCAATGCGGAGGTCGCGATGAACGCCGCCGCGGCGGTGGCCACCGCGGTACGCAGCTCGGCCAGGATCAGGGTGGCCACCGGCTCCGGCGGTTCCGGCAGCAGCGCGTCGACATCGGCGATCAGCAGCACCCCGCCACCGTCGCAAACTTTCGCCACCGCCGAGCGCACGGCCGACAAGCGGTCGTCGGCGGCCAGCGCCCCGATCTCGGGCCCGTCGAGCTCCACCAGCCGCCGGCTCGCGCACACCGCCCGCACCAGCGTCGTCTTGCCGACCCCGGGCGGACCGGACACCAGCACCCCGAGATTTGTCCCCGCTTGCAACGTCTGCAGTAGCTGAGGTTCGTCGAGCGCGAGCTTGAGCCATTCGGCCAGCTTGGCGGCCTGCGCGCCGCAGCCCAAGAGATCGTCGACCGGGACCGGAGCCGAGACAGCGGGTTCGGCGAGCGCCTGCGCCGTCGGCGGCGTCGCCGCGGCACCCCAGGCCGCCAGGGAGTTCGGCTGCACGCTCACCGGCCCGGCGGGATCGACGCTGGTGACGGTCAGCAGCTCCGATGTCCAGCTGATCCCCACCGCCGAGGCCAACGCCGCGGTGGCCGCCCTAGGGGCACCGGTGGACGTGCCGGGACCCAGGTCGCGGGGCAGCAGCGACACCGCGTCGCCGACCGTGAGGACCTTGCCCAGCAGCGCTTGGCGCAGCGTGGCCGGCGGCACCGACTGGCGGGTCAGGGCCGAGCCGCTCAGCGTCACCGACCGGGCGCCGTAGACGGTGACCGCGGCGACGATCACCTCGGTGCCGTCGCGCAGCCCGGCGTTGGACAGCGTGACGTCGTCGAGCAGCACTGTGCCGGGCGGGGTGTCCGGGCCGGCCAGGGCGGCCACCGCCGCGGTGGTCCGCGAGCCGGTCAGCGAGACCGCGTCCCACTCCCGAATACCAAGGGCAGCAACGACTTCGGGATGTATCCGGACGACACCGCGACGCGCGTCGACCGCTGCGGTGTTCAGCCGGGCGGTGAGGGCGAGGTGGCGGGAGCCGTGGGCTGCGGCCGTCATTTCAAGCGGCCCGGCTTGTGCAGGCCGAGCCGCGCCACCGAGCGGCGGTTGGGTTGCGCCCGGCGGATCGCGCGGCGCGCGGCGCGGCGCTGCTTCGGTTCGTCCTCCCAGGCTTCCGGGTGCGCGGCCACCCAGCGCTGACTGCGGACAGCGAACGGAATGTGACACAGGTAAGCCACGATCAGCACCATGACCAGGATGTAGGGGAACAGGAACGCGGCCGCGGCGACCAGCGCCAGCACCGCCAGCAACACCGCGGCCAAGTTGGGCGGCACCGACACGGCGTGCATCTTCTTCATCGGGATACGGCTGACCAGCAGCACCGACGTGGCCACCACCCAGGCGCAGGCGAACCACTGCGAGGTCCACCACCCGTCACCGAACTGCAGTTTGGCCGACAACAGGCCGATCAGGGAGATCGCGCCGGCTGGGGCGGGCATCCCGACGAAGAACTCCCGGGTGTAGGCGGGCAGGCTGGCGTCGTCGAGCAACGCGTTGAACCGTGCCAGCCGCAACACCACGCACACCGCATACACCAACACCACGATCCAGCCGGCCGACATCGGCGACAGCAGTGACACATAGATCACCACCGCGGGCGCCACCCCGAAATTCACCGCATCGGCCAGCGAGTCGATCTGCTCGCCCATCCGCGACTCGGCGTCCAGGATGCGGGCAACCCGCCCGTCCAGCCCGTCCAGGATGGCGGCCGCGGCGATCAGCGCCATCGCGATGTGCGGCTGGCCGTCGAGAGCGAACTTGATCGAGGTGAGCCCGGCGCAGATGGCCAGCACCGTCATCGAGCTGGGCAGGATGTGCAGGCCCACCGCCCGTCTGGCGCGAAAGGAGGTCATGGCAGTTGAGCCAGTACGGTTTCGCCGGCGACGGCGCGCTGACCGATGACGACCAGCGGAACCGTGCCCACCGGCAGGTAGGTGTCCAGCCGGGAGCCGAACCGGATCATCCCGTAGGTCTCGCCGATCGACAACTGGTCGCCGGGCCGGGCGTCGCAGACGATGCGTCGTGCCAGCAGGCCGGCGACCTGCACGACGATCACCTCGGCGCCGTCCGGCGTGCAAATTCGCATGCTGGTGCGCTCGTTGTCGGTGCTGGCCGTCGCCAAGTCCGCCGAGCCGAACCGGCCCGCCCGGTGCAGCACCGCGAGCACATTGCCGCCAACCGGTGCCCGCTGCACGTGTGCGTCGAGCATCGACATGAAGATGCTGACCCGCGGCAGCGCCACGTCGGGCAGATCGAGTTCGGCGGGTGGTGTCGCGGCGTCGACCGCGCAGATCACCCCGTCGGCGGGTGCCACCACCACCCCCGCTCGGGTCGGGGGGACGCGGCGCGGATGGCGGAAGAATACGGCGCTGGCACCGGCAGCCAGCAGCCCGGCCCGGCGCAGCAGGCGATGGTTGCGTCCGGCTTTTGTCCCCACCAGAGCCAGCGCGAGCCCGGCGGAGACGAACGGCCACCCGGCGGGGTGCACCGGCGGCACCGTCGCACGCAGCAACTCGGGCAGCCGCCACAGACTTGGCGTGGCGTCGCCTGCTGCACGGGGGCGTCTGGCCATCCGGTCATCTTAGGCAGCCGGAGAGCTCAACCGGTCAGATCCCAGACTTGCAGGTAGGTTCCGGCCGGCACCTCCGTGACATCTTCGGCGATGTCCAGCAGGCAGTTCGCCGACGCCAGGTAGCGCAGGTGATGCGATGCCGGTGGTCCGTAGCTGGTGACAGTGCCGGCGACCCGGTCGAGCAACCCGCGGCGGAACTGCCGCTTACCGCGCGGTGACGTCAACGCCTCGGCCAGCACCGCACCGCGGCGGGGTCGTTCGGGTGCGGGCAGGCCCATCGCCGACCGCAGCGGCGGACGGATGAATACCTCGAAGGACACCTGTGCGCTGACCGGGTTGCCGGGCAGCGTGACGATCGTGGCCCCTGTTGCGGCCGACCCGACCCGACCGATCCCCTGCGGCATGCCGGGCTGCATCGCCACCTTGACGAACTCCACCCCCTGATCGCCGGAGCGGCCGAACACGTCCTTGACCACCTCGTAGG
>NZ_JBYCLE010000218.1:0-1442 GCF_057473765.1 Mycobacterium sp. TH-M106
TGATCGACCAGCCGCTGATGCGCAACGTGCTGGCCGACCTGGCGGTGGAGGCCGAGGCCGCCACCATGGTCGCGATGCGGATGGCCGGCGCCACCGACCACGCGGCCCACGGCGACGAGAGCGCCGACCGCGAGAGCCTGCTGCGCCGCATCGGCTTGGCGGCCACCAAGTACTGGGTCTGCAAACAGGCCACCCCGCACGCCGCCGAGGCGATGGAATGCCTGGGCGGCAACGGCTACGTCGAAGATTCCGGCATGCCGCGGCTGTACCGGGAGGCGCCGCTGATGGGGATCTGGGAAGGCTCCGGCAACGTCGGCGCGCTGGACACGTTGCGGGCCGCGGCGACCCAGCCGGACTCGGTGGCGGTGCTCTTCGACGAACTGGCGCAGGCCGCCGGTCAGGACCGGCGGCTCGACGCCCACGTCGATGCGTTGAAGGCCCAGCTCGGTGACCAGGAGACGATCCAGTACCGGGCCCGCAAAGTCGCCGAAGACATCTGCCTGGCGCTGCAGGGTGCGCTGATGGTGCGCCACGGGCATCCAGCCGTCGCCGAGGCTTTCCTGGCGAGCCGGCTCGACGGGCAGCACGGCGGGGCGTTCGGCACTTTGCCGGCCGGCCTGGACGTCGCACCGATCCTGGAGCGGGCCCTGGTGAAGGGATGACCCACGCGATCCGGCCGGTCGACTTCGACAACTTGAAGACGATGACCTATGAGGTCACCGGCCGGGTCGCCCGGATCACCTTCAACCGACCGGAGCAGGGCAACGCGATCGTCGCCGACACCCCGCTGGAGCTCTCCGCGCTGGTCGAGCGGGCCGACCTGGACCCAGGCGTGCACGTCATCCTGGTGTCGGGGCGTGGCGACGGCTTCTGCGGCGGTTTCGATCTCAGCGCCTACGCCGAAGGGTCGTCCTCGGCGGGCGGCGGCCGCGGCTATGCGGGCACCGTGCTGGACGGCAAAACCCAGGCGGCCAACCATCTGCCCAATCAGCCGTGGGACCCGATGGTCGACTACCAGATGATGAGCCGTTTCGTCCGCGGGTTCGCCAGCCTGATGCACGCCGACAAGCCGACGGTGGTCAAGGTCCACGGCTACTGCGTGGCCGGCGGCACCGACATCGCCCTGCACGCCGACCAGCTGATCGCCGCCGCCGACGCCAAGATCGGCTACCCGCCGACCCGGGTGTGGGGGGTTCCGGCCGCCGGGCTGTGGGCGCACCGGCTCGGCGACCAGCGCGCGAAAAGGCTTCTGCTGACCGGGGATTGCATCACCGGCGCGCAAGCCGCCGAATGGGGATTAGCGGTCGAAGCCCCCGACCCGAAGGACCTCGACGAGCGCACCGAACGGCTGGTGGCCCGGATCGCGGCGATGCCGGTCAACCAGTTGATCATGGTCAAGCTGGCGTTGAACTCGGCGCTGCTGGCCCAGGGGGTGGCCACCA
>NZ_JBYCLE010000219.1:0-12224 GCF_057473765.1 Mycobacterium sp. TH-M106
CGTGCTCGGGCATGCTGGCCGGCAGATTCAGCGGCGCGGCGATGGTGACGTCGTGGCGCACCACCGTCTCGCCCGGTTCGGTCAGTTCGCAGTTCCCGCCGGCCTCGCCGGCCAGATCCACCACCACGCTGCCGGGCTTCATGCCCTGCACCGCCGCAGCGGTCACCAGCTTCGGCGCCGGCCGTCCGGGTACCAGCGCGGTGGTGATCACCACGTCGAACCCGGTGATGGCCGCCTCCAGCGCCTGCTGCTGCTGCGCGCGTTCGGCATCGGTGAGCTCTCGCGCGTAGCCGCCCGCACCCGCGGCCGAGATGCCTTCCAGGTCGAGCCAGCTCGCGCCGACCGAACGCACCTGGTCGGCCACCTCCGGCCGCACGTCGTAGCCGGTGGTGCGCGCGCCCAGGCGTTTGGCGGTGGCCAGCGCCTGCAGGCCGGCCACCCCGACGCCGAGCACCAGCACGCTGGCCGGTTTCACCGTGCCGGCCGCAGTGGTCAGCATCGGGAAGAACCGCGTCGACAGCGCGGCCGCCAACAACACCGCCTTGTAGCCCGAGACGTTGGCCTGCGACGACAACGCGTCCATCGCCTGAGCGCGGGAGATCCGCGGGATCGCCTCCAGTGCGAACGCCTGGACCCCGGCGGCTTGCAGCGCGTCGATCTGGTTGTCGGCGCTGCGGGGGCTCAAAAACCCGATCAAAGTCTGCCCGCGGTGCAGCCGGCCCACCTCCGCCGCGGTCGGCGGTTGCACCTTGACGACGATCTCCGCCGCCCAGGCATCGCCGATAGTGGCGCCGGCCTCGGTGTAGAGCTGGTCGGGCAGCAGTGCCCGCTCACCGGCGCCGGTTTCCACCACGACCGTGACACCGCTTTTCACCAGCGAAGTCACCGCCTTGGGCACCAGCGCCACCCGGCGTTCGTCGGCCCCGGATTCAGCGACTACCCCGACCGTCGTTGGTGTATCTGCCATGGCGGCTATTTGTGCTTCCCTTGTCTGTTCGTGGTGTTCGCGGCTTTTCGTGGTGTTCGTAGCGTTCGTAGCACGGTAACGCCCCGCATGACCCGGTCCGCTGACAGCAGCGGTGTTCCGACCAGACACTCTAGTAGGAATCGGATGCCGCGCTTGCAACGGGTCTTTCAGGCCTGGCCGCGGCCGTGATGTATACCTCAGATTTATGGTGACGTATAGTTCGCGCCGTGAAGCGGTTGCAGATCTCTATCGGGGAAGACGGCGACCGGGCACTGGGAGTTGAAGCTCGGCGGCAACGCAAGTCGAAGGCCGCGCTCATCCGTCAGTACGTAACGGGTCGTCTGCACCTGGATCCAGCCGACGCGTTCGTCGCATCTTTCGACGGCGGCGCCGACCTGTCCGCGTCCGTCGATGACGTGGTCTACGGTCCTCGCGGATGATTTTCGTCGACACATCGTTCCGGGCTGCGCTGGGCGACGGCCGAAATCGACGGGCCTAAAAGCACTCTCGACGACGCGGTCATTCCCAGATGAGCATCGAAACTCGAGAACTGCAGGGCGCGTGGAACTTTCGCGATGTCGCCGACGTTGTCGACCGGTTGCGGCCGGGGCGGCTCTTCCGGAGCAGTGAGTTGAGCGGTCTCGACGACCGCGGCCGCGACGAGTTGCGCCGGCTGGGGGTGACCGATATCGCCGACCTGCGCTCGCGTCGGGAAGTGTCGCGACGCGGGCCGGGCCGGGTGCCGCCCGGTGTCCACATCCACCTGCTGCCGTTCCCGGACTTGGCCGCCGACCGGGAGGAGCCCGGCGCCGACGGCCAGGCCGGCCCGCATGAACGCGCTTTCCAGCGGGTCATGGCCGAGAAACTCGACGAAGAATCGGCCCGCGACGCCGTCATGCGCTACATGGTCGACGAGTACCGGCGCTTCCCCACCCTGGCCGGGTCCCGGAACGCCGTGCACCGGGTGATCACGCTGCTCACCGCCGGCCGGCCGGTGCTGGCACACTGCTTCGCCGGCAAGGACCGCACCGGGTTCGTCGTCGCGGTGGTGCTCGAAGCGGCCGGCGTCGACAGGGAGGTGATCGTGGCCGACTACCTGCGCAGCAACGCCGCCGTGCCGGCACTGCGGACCCGGATCATCGAGACGATCCAGCAGCGGCCCGACACTCCAGGCGCCGAGATCACCCCCGAGGTGCGCACGTTCGCCGAGGCCCGGCTCTCCGACGAGGTACTCGGCGTCCACGAGGACTACCTGGCTGCCGCACGCCGGGCGATCGACGACAGTTACGGCTCACTGGACGGCTATCTCCGCCGCGCCGGGGTCGACGCCAACGCGGTCGCCGCGCTCCGCGCCGCGCTTCTCAGCTGAGCGAAGTTGATTCTCATACTCAGCCCCGGTAGCTTTAAGTCCTCATCACACGACGCACTGAGGGGTCTTTCTATGAAATCAGCGCTTACGCCCGCAGTGACCGCCGGGATCGCCCTCCTCGGCGCCGGCGTCGTCGCCACCCCGGTGACGCAAAGCTCATTCGCCCAGGCGCTCGCCGTGCAGCTCGCCAACGGCGAGACAGTCGGGATAGTCATCGGCGGCAGCGGCACACCGATCCCCGGCCCGGACTACGTGGACGCTGCCAACAAGCTCTACATCGACAACCCGGACCACCCCATTTACCCTGACACCACCTACCCTGGGGTGCTGGCCAACGGCCTGTTCACCCCGGAGGGGCTCTACCCGCTGGACGGCATCAAGGTCTTGACGTTCAACTACCCCAGCGATGCCAGCGGCTTTCCGGCCCAGAGCACCTCGGAGGGCCAGGGCCTGACCATTCTCAACGACAACGTCCAAACCCAGCTGGCAGACGGAAACACCGTCACCGTGTTCGGCTACTCGCAGAGCGCCGGCATTGCCAGCCTGGAGATGGAGAAGCTCGTAGACGAGGGCGACTTGGGTAAGCCAGTGCAGTTCCTGCTGATCGGTGACGTCAATGCCCCCAACGGCGGCATCCTGGAGCGCTTCAACGGCTTCGAGACGTTGTCGGGTCAGTCACACGTCCTGCCGCTGAACCTCGCCAGCATGGGGTTCAGTTTCGACGGCGCGACCCCGGCCAATGACTTCCACACCTCCATTTACTCCCTGGAATACGACGGCTTCACCGACTTTCCGCGCTACCCGCTGAACGTCCTGTCCGATCTGAACGCCTTTCTGGGTATCAGGAGCATCCACGGCACATACCTGAACCAGGGCTTTGATCCGGTACATTCCGGGGGTCCCACGCCGGAGCAGATCGCTCATGCGATTCTCTTGCCGGGCTCGATGGACTCGGCGACGGACCCCTGCAGTGACTGCCTGACCAACTACTACATGATCCCCACCGGGACCCCGCCGCTGGTGCAGTTGCTGTCGGGTATTCCCGTCGTCGGCAAGCCCCTCGCCGACCTGCTGGGGCCCGACTTGACGATGCTGATCAACCTGGGCTACGGCAACCCGGACGTCGGCTGGTCGACCGCCCCGGCGAACGTGCCGACCCCGTTCGGGCTTTTCCCTGACGTCAGCATGAGCACGCTGCTCGGTGGCCTGGCTGCCGGGACGAAGGCAGGGTTCAGCGCATTCGAGGCTGGCCTGGCGGCCCCGACGTCGTTGTCGTCGGCCTTGTCGTCCCTGTTGCCGAGCGTAGACACCGCGACCGTGACAACCGATCCGGTGTCACTCACCGACATCATCAACGCGTTCTCGGGTGCGCTCTCGTCGGCCTACGCCCCGCTGCTGGGCACGGCGGACCTCGTCAATGCGTTGCTGACCAGTCTGCCCGCCTACGACGCCAGCCTCTTCACGACGAACGTGGCGCACGGTGACCTCCTTGACGCTGTCGGCCTGCCCCTGGCGGCCACTACCGCGATGGACGTGCTGGCAGCCGGCTTCGAACTCCAGATCATCGCGAATGGCATCTCGGCGGTTCAAGGCGCTTTCGCAGGTCTGTGACCCGCGACTAGGCCCGGTTAGCGCACCGAGAAGCTGGCGGCCTTCGCCGCGGACAGGTCGGTGATCGTCGACCACTGCGCGGCGATCTCGTCAACCGACGGCGGGTTCTCGAAGTTGGCGCCGTCATTCTCGAACAACGCGACCCGTTGCACCCTGCCGCCACCGACGATGAACACCGACCCGGTCTCGGCGACCTCTTCGGTGCACAGGTAGGCCACCACCGGTGCCACGTACTCTGGCTTGAGCTTGGCCAGCACCTCCGGCGGCAGAATGTCCTCGGTCATCCGGGTGGCCGCGATCGGCGCCAGCGCATTGACCTTGACGTTGTATTTGGCGCCCTCGATGGCCAGCGTGTTGACCATCCCGACCAAGCCCATCTTGGCCGCGCCGTAGTTAGCCTGCCCGAAGTTGCCGAACAACCCGCTGGTGGAGGTGGCGACCACGACCCGGCCGTAGCTCTGTTCCCGGAAGTGCGGCCAGGCCGCGCGCAACACGTTGTACCCACCGTAGAGATGCACCTTGAGCACGGCGTCGAAGTTCTCGGACGTCATCTTGTGGAAGGTGCCGTCGCGCAGAATGCCG
Organism: Mycobacterium sp. TH-M106; assembly: GCF_057473765.1. NCBI lineage: Bacteria > Bacillati > Actinomycetota > Actinomycetes > Mycobacteriales > Mycobacteriaceae > Mycobacterium > Mycobacterium sp. TH-M106. The sequence continues at coordinate 4,530 of NZ_JBYCLE010000219.1, forward strand.
GCGTTGCTCACCACACCGTGGATCGCGCCGAACTCGTCGAGCGCGGTCTTAACGAGGTTGGCTGCCGCATCCGCATCGGCGACGCTGTCGTAGTTGGCGACCGCACGCCCGCCCGCCTCGCGGATCTCTTTGACGACGTGGTCGGCCATCGAATGGCCCGCGCCGGTGCCGTCTCGGGCACCGCCGAGGTCATTGACGACGACGCTGGCCCCTTCGCGGGCCAGGGTCAACGCATATTCGCGGCCCAGCCCACCACCGGCTCCGGTGACGGCGATGACGCGATCCTGCACTCCGGGCATCTGCTTCCTCTCTGCTGGGTGTCTGGCGGGTTGCCTGGTAGGTGGCGGCTAGAGCAGCCGGCGCGCCATCTTCCACGCCTTCTCGGTGTACGGCGGGTAGACGAAGCTGACCAGATCGGGCCGAGTCGGTTTGGTCATCACCGCTTTGCGGTGGCTGAATTCGTCGAACCCCCAGCGGCCGTGGTAGGCGCCCATCCCGGACGGTCCGACGCCGCCGAACGGCAGCTTGGCCGTGCCGAATTGGAAGACCAGGTGGTTGATCACCATGCCACCAGCCGAAACCTGGCTCACCATCTGCTCGCGCGTCTTCCTGGCCTTGGTGAACAGATAAGCTGCCAGCGGCTTCGGCCGGGAGTTGACGAAGTCGATGGCGTCGTCGACGGATGCGACGGTCAGCACCGGCAGGATGGGGCCGAAGATCTCGTCGGTCATCAGCGGCTCGCTCGGATCGGGATCGACGACGACGGTCGGCTGCATCCGCGTCTTCGACGCATTCGAGCCGCCGCCCAGCGCGACCGTGCCCTTGGTGGCGGCCAGCGCGCCGACCAGCCGATCGAAATGGCGCCGGTTGACGATCGGTTTCCCGTCGTCTTCGCCCGCCTCGAACTTGGTGACGGCGTCGTCGATCTTTGCGACCAGCTCATCGCGGATCTTGGCGTCGGCCAGCACGTAGTCGGGGGCGATGCAGGTCTGCCCGGAGTTGATCAGCTTGGTCCAGGCGATCCGCTTGGCCGCGACGTCGAGGTCGGCGTCCGCGGCGACGATGCAAGGGCTCTTGCCGCCCAGTTCCAGCGTCACCGGCGTCAGGTGCGCCGCCGCAGCCTCATAAACCTTGCGGCCGATCTCGGTGCCGCCGGTGAAGAACACCCGGTCGAGCCCTTGGGCGATCAGTTCCTGGCTGACCGCGCCGTCACCTTCGACCACGGCGATCGCGTCGGTGTCCAGGTACTGCGGCACCAACTCGGCCATCAGCCGCGCCGACGCCGGAGAGACCTCGGACGGCTTGAGCACGACGGTGTTTCCGGCCGCGATCGCCCCGATCGCCGGACCGAGAGTCAACGCGAACGGGAAGTTCCAGGCACCGATGACCAACACCGTCCCGTAGGGCTCGTACTCCACCCAGGCTCGGCCCGGCAGCTGTGAGAGCTCCAGCAGCTGACGCTGTGGGCGCATCCATTTCTTGACGTGTTTGGCCGCGTACCGCGCTTCACCGACGGTGCCGACGACATCGGCCAGCCACGCTTCGAACGGTTTGCGGCCCAAGTCCTCATCGAGTGCGGTGGCGATCTTCGCCTCGTTCTCGGTCACCAGCGCCGCGATGGCGTGCAGCTGGGCGCATCGCCACTGCAGGCTGCGGGTTCGCCCGCCGGAGAAGGTTTCCCGAAGGCGCGCAACGGTTTTGCCGACGACCGATTCGACCCCGGCATCGGCGGGTGTAGTCGGTGCTTCGCCGGCTGTCGGGTGAGGGGTTCCTGCGGTGCGGCTGACGTGGGTGGTCATGGCTTTTCCTTCCCGACCGGCATAGGCCCAATCCTAATCAACCACCCGGTTGGATCGCACTGCGGTGACGAACTCCGAAAATGCATCCTTGCCGTCACCGGTGGGCAGGGCTACCCAGCGATGCAGCCTGCGCATCTCTTCTTGCGACGGCTGCGCGGTGGCTCGCCAGCCGTGCTCGTCGAGCCAGTCGCGCACCACCGCACGGTTCTCGTCGTGGTACATCAGCTCCCGCATGTCTACCGTCTGCGCAAAGCCGAGTTCGTCGGCCACCTTCTTGAACCGTTCCCGCAGTTCGTCGCGCCGCTCGTCGGCGTGGTGGGCGGCGGTCTCGACCACGAGCCGACTGCCCGGTGCGCTCAGCGCAGTGACCTGCTCGAACAGCCGGTCCTGCGCTTCGGCGGGCAGATACATCAACAGCCCCTCGGCCAGCCATGCGGTCCGTGCCGTGGGGTCGAAGCCCGCTGCTCGCAGCGCGGCCGGCCAGTCCTGGCGCAGGTCGATCGGCACCGGTCGGCGATCGGTTGACGCGGTCACCCCGTGCGCGGCCAGCCTCGCGGACTTGTAGGCCAGCACCTTGGGCTGGTCGATCTCGTAGAGCACCGTCCCAGCCGGCCAGTCCAGCCGATAGGCACGCGAATCAAGCCCAGAGGCCAGGATCACCACCTGGCGGATACCCGCGGCCACCACGTCGGCGAAGTAGGCGTCGAAGAAATGCGTCCGGACCGCCTGGTAGCTGCGCATGTGCGTCACGAACGCGGCGGTCTCCGGATCGGCGGCCTCCAGCTTGGCCTCCACTTCCGCGACCAGCGACTCGTCGAGCAGCGCCTCCCAGATCCCGGTCGCCGAGCCGGCAACCAGCAGCCTGGCGTACGGATCGCGGATCAGCGGGTCGGGCCGGTCGGTCTCGACGGCCCGGGCAGCGGCCACCATGACCGCTGTGGTGCCGACACTGGTGGCGATATCCCAGGTGTCGTCGTCAGTGCGCACGGTGCGCGGTGTAGTCGTCATCGGTCCCCTCACTCGTTTCGTGAGAGATACTACCGAATAAGTTAGTCAGGCTATCGGCCACCGGGGCGCGAAGGGCTCTTCCGGGAGTCGCCAGACACCGATCACCGCTGCCGAATTACAGTCGAGCCATGGTGACTGCCTACACTCGTGAGTTCATCCCGCACTGGCTGGACGGCGCGCTCGCTGCCGGCGCTAACACCGGGTGAACGCCGTGGGTTGCGGGGGAAACTGCGGGTACGTGCTCAAGTGGCTCGCCTTGGGCATCGCGATCGGCGCCATCGCCGGGCTCGGGGCGGTGGCGTTCCTGCTGGCGTTGCAGCACACCACTGAATTCCTGCTCGGCGATCTTGCCGGCTATCACATACCGACCCCGCTGAGCGAAGGCGGTGACCCCGGCTCCGCCGGTTTTCGCCGCCCCTGGGCGATTCCGTTGGTCACGACGGCGGGGGCGCTGGTGTCGGCGTTGGTCGTGGCCGGGTTCGCGCCGGAAGCGCAGGGCCACGGCACCGACGAAGCGATCGAGGCGGTGCACGCCGACCCCCGGGCGATCCGCAGCCGGGTCGTCGTGGTCAAGCTGGTCGCCAGCGCGCTGACCATCGGTTCGGGCGGTTCCGGTGGCCGGGAGGGACCCACCGCGCAGATCTCTGCCGGGTTCGGTTCGCTGCTGACCCGCCGGCTGAACCTCTCCGATGCCGACGGCCGGCTGGCGGTCGCACTCGGGATCGGCTCCGGCATCGGCGCCATTTTCAGCGCCCCGCTGGGCGGGGCCGTGCTCGCGGCGTCGATCACCTACCGCAGGGATTTCGACTACCGTGCCCTGCTACCGGGTTTCGTCACATCCGGGACGGCATACGCGGTGCGGGGCGCGGTGCTGGGGTTCGAGCCGATGTTCGGCTTCATCGACGCCGAATACCGCTTCGAGCAAGCATGGCCGCTGCTGTGGTTTGCCGCCCTCGGTGTGGTGGCAGCGGCGGTGGGCTACACCTACGCACGCATCTTCTACGGCACGGTCGAGCTGGTTCGTCGACTGCCCGGCGGCTCGGTGCTCAAGCCCACGGCCGGCGGGCTGCTGGTGGGGCTGCTCGCGCTGCCGCTCCCGCAGGTCCTCAGCAGCGGCTACGGCTGGATTCAACTGGCCGCCAGCCGGGAATCGCTGCTGGCGATTCCGCTGTGGGCCGTCATCGTGTTACCGGTCGCCAAGATCGTCGCCACCGCCCTGTCCATCGGCACCGGCGGGTCCGGTGGTCTCTTCGGCCCCGGAGTGGTGATCGGGGCGTTCGTCGGAGCGGCGATCTGGCGGCTGGGCGACTTGGCGCACCTGCCCGGCATTCCCGGTGACCCGAGCATCTTCGTGGTGGTCGGCATGATGGCATGCTTCGGCAGCGTCGCCCACGCGCCGCTGGCCCTGCTGATCATGGTGGCCGAGATGACCGGCTCCTTCGCGGTGGTGCCCGGCGCGATCATCGCGGTAGGGATCTCCGCGCTGTTGCTTCACCGCAGCGAGGTGACGATGTACCGGGCGCAACGGCTGGACCGCCGGTCCGCCGAGGCAGAACGGATCGGCGCTACCGGCTGAGACCGCGGGGCGACCGACTCACAGCGAGCGAATATCCTGCACCGCCAGCCGTGGCCCGCGCCGCGGCTCGACGGCCAACCCGCTGGCTTCCAGCAGCCGCACCACCCGGTGCCGGTGCGGGCGGGTCGGCTCCAGCAGCTCGACCATCGCGTCGTCGTCGATCGGGCGGCCCAGCAGCGTCCAGCCGACCATCTTTGCGACGTGGTAGTCGCCCACCGACAGCGCGTCGGCGTCGCCGAACGCGCGCTGCGCCGTCTCGGCCGCGGTCCACACGCCGACACCGGGCAGCGCAGTCAGCGCCGCACGGGCCCGCTCGGCAGGCCAGCCCGACAGCCGCTCCAGCGACGCTGCCCGCTGTGCACAGCCGACGATGGTCTTCGTCCGGCCGCCGTCGACGTTGGCACGATGGAACTCCCAGGACGGGATGGCCCGCCACACCTGCGCCGAGGGCGGCACCCGCATCCGCGCCGGCGCCGGACCGGGTGCCGGGGTGCCGAATCGGCTGACCAGTTTCCGCCAGGCCCGGAACGCGTCGATCCCGGGCACCCGCTGTTCGAGCACCGCCGGGATCAGCGCCTCCAGCACGCGCCCGGTGCGGCCCAGCCGCAGCTGCGGAACCCGGCGCTGTGCTGCAGCCACGACGGGGTAGCGCGCCACGAAGCCGGCTGGATCGTCGTCAGCGCCCAGCAGGGCGGGCGCGCCGTCGAGGAACTCGTGCGCGCCACCGCCCCACGCCGCGCAGTCGACGGCGTTGCGGGCCGACCGGGTGATCCGTACCGTCACCGGACCGCTGGGCAGCAGGCTGGTCCGCCAGATTGCGCCGTCGGCGGTGATCTGAAAGCACGGGTCGAGCGGACCGCGGCGTAGCGGGGCGAGAGTCAGCTCGGGGGTGGCCGTCCCGCCCAAGGTGACGGTGCGGGTCTGCGGAGTGTCGATGTGAGGATCATAGGATGGCTGGGTGCCAACCACGCCGTTCGATGACCCGCAGGCCGAGCTGGCGTGGATGTTTCTGCAGTGCATCACCGAGGGCGCGGACGTCGACGAGTATTTCAGTCTGCTCAGCGACGACTTCAGCTACTGGAGCATCCTCACCCGCACGTCCGTCGACAAGCAGGGGCTGCGGCGGGAGGTCGAGCGCCGCAAGGGCGAGGTGCGCGTCACCCTCGACCTGATCCGGTGCATCAACGAGGGCGAGACGGTGGTCATCGAGGCGCAGGGCAACGCCGTCACCGCCGACGGCGAACACTACGACAGCCCGCTGGTTTTCATCGTCGACACCCACGATGGGCAGATCGTGTCGGTGCGCGAGTACACCGACACTCGGTTCGCCGCGCAGATGCTCGGTTAGGGGTTCGTCACCAGCCGTGGCTCAGCTCCTTGACGCGAACGGGGCGCTTAGTGGTCTGCGACGCTGATGTCGGCTTTATCCGGATAGAACGCGACGTGCCCGGCGATCGCGGCAACCGCGGGGAACGGCTGTTCGTAGGTCCAGACGGCGTCGACCACGGTGTCGCCGGCGCCGGTGGTCACGCTGTAGTAGCTGGCGTCGCCCTTGAACGGGCAGTAGCTTGCGGTGCCGGTGCGGGTCAGCAGCTCCTGCTTGACGTCGGCCAGCGGAATGTAGTGCACCGCAGCATGTCTGGATTCATCCAGCGTCAGCGCATTGTCGGTGTCGGCGATGAGTTCACCGCCGATGCGGACGGTGACGTGCCGACCGGTGGGCGTCACGGTGATGGGATACTCAGCGGTCGGCGTCAGTACGGGTCGGTCGCTCATGGTGTCACTCCTGTCGGTTGAGTCTACCGTTCCCCAACGCGCGGCGGCGGGCCGTTTCTTCTCTTTGCGTTCCGGATGTTCCGCTGTGCCATCCAGAACCGGGCGGCCTCCCGGACCGACTCCTCGACCGGCCGCGGCTGCCAGCCGAGTTCGGCGATCGCCTTGGTGTGGTCGACGTCGGCCTCGGCACGCATCATCCGCACCGACGTCACCGACAGCTCGGCATCTTTGCCGGTGAACCGGGCCTTCAGGCTGCCCAGCACGCCAAGTGCGTAGAGCGTCGGCACCGAGATGAACCGCCGCGGCGGCGGCACCCCGGCTTCGTCGGCGGCGATCCGGATGACCTCGGCGTTGCTGATCATCTTCTCCGAGATCAGGTAGCGCTCGCCGTTGCGGCCGTGCTCGGCGGCGAGGATCAGCGCGCGGGCGGCGTCGTCGACCCCGACGGCCTCCAGCCGGATGCCCCGCATGACGAAAGGCAGCTTGTGAAACACCGCCCCGGCGATGAACGCGCCGTGCGGGGTGCGGCCCCAGTCGCCGTCGCCGTAAGTGGTGGACACGCACATCGCGACGGCGGGCAGCCCCGCCTCGGCCGCGTACCGCAGCACCAGGTCTTCGGCCTGCACCCGCGATCGCACGTAGGGGGTGAGGCGCCTGAGTTCGCGCGGGCCGATCCGGTCGGCCTCGGTTGCCACCTTGCCGCGGCGCCGGGCCACAGTGACGTAGCTGCTGGTGAAGACGAACCGGCGCAGATCCATGTCGTTGGCCACTTCCAGAACGTTGCGTAGCCCGTCGACGTTGGTGTGAAACAGCGGCGCGGGGTCGCGCAGCCAGGCGCGCGTGTCGACGACGCAGTAGTAGACGACGTCACAGCCGCTCATCGCCGCGCGCAGGGTGGCGGTGTCGAACACGTCGCCGTGAAACCGGGTCACGTCCAGGTCGTCGATGCTGCGGGTGTTCGCGGTCGGGCGCACCATCGCCCGGGTCTCAGTGCCCCCGTCGACCAGCTGGCGGGTGACGTGCGAGCCGAGGAAGCCGTTGGCGCCGATCACGAGCTGGGGTGCGGGACTCATACTGAGCCACCCGAGCCGCCGTAGCGTTGCAGCCAGCCGGCGGCCTCGTCGTCCAAGGTGCCCAGTTGCTGCGCTTTCTTGCACCATTTGAGCGCCGCCGCCAGGAACCGCAGCGGGTTGTAGACGTCTTCCTGGCGGCGCCACAGGCCATCGCCGGCGTAGCTGATGATCGAGATGTTGGTGGCGCTGATGATGGTCCCGTCGCCGGGGTCGACCATCGGGTTGTCCAGTTCGCAGATGACCCGCCCGCCGTCGGCGTCGATGACCGACCACAGCGACGGAAACGCAGTCATGTGGCTGCCCGGGAAGGTCGTCATCGTGGTACGGATCCAGGTTCGCACCTGGCCGCGGCCGTGCATGGTGCCCGCCGCGTGCTCGACGTATTCGACGTCCTCGGTGTAGTGCTGCACCCAGATGTCCCAGTTTCTGGTCTCGGCGGCGCGGGCGACGGTCTGCTCGAACG
>NZ_JBYCLE010000220.1:0-1732 GCF_057473765.1 Mycobacterium sp. TH-M106
TTCATGAGTGCCTGCGGGGTGGCCGACCGGGGGCTGGAGACCGCCGAAATCTATGCCAGCCATGAGGCTCTGGTGCTCGACTACGAGCGGGCCATGCTGCGGTTGTCACAGCACGAAAATGGCGAGGCACAGCTCTACGACCTGTCGGCGCACTACCTGTGGATCGGGGAGCGGTCCCGTCAACTCGACGGCGCGCACGTCGCGTTCGCCGAGGTGATCGCCAACCCGATCGGGGTCAAGCTCGGCCCCACCACCACCCCGGAGCTGGCCGTCGAATACGTCGAACGGCTGGACCCGCACAACATCGCGGGCCGGCTGACCCTGGTGAGCCGAATGGGCAACGGCAAGGTGCGCGACCTGCTGCCGCCGATCATCGAGAAGGTCCAGGCCACCGGCCACCGAGTGATCTGGCAGTGCGACCCGATGCACGGCAACACCCACGAGGCGTCCACCGGACACAAGACCCGCCACTTCGACCGCATCGTCGACGAGGTGCAGGGCTTCTTCGAAGTGCACCGCGCGCTGGGCACCCACCCCGGCGGCGTCCACGTCGAGATCACCGGCGAGGATGTCACCGAGTGTCTCGGCGGCGCGCAGGACATCTCCGACTCGGACCTGGCCGGGCGCTACGAGACCGCCTGCGATCCGCGGTTGAACACCCAGCAGTCACTGGAGTTGGCGTTTCTGATCGCCGAGATGCTCCGCGACTGAGATCCATTGCGCTGAGCATGCAGAGAATCGCACTGCGGAGGCCCGCCGGATGCGATTCTCTGCATGCTCGGCGAGGCCCGTCACATGGTAAGCGGTGTCAGCGGCTTCTAAACTCGCTTCGTGAGCAGCATTCCGGCCAGCGACGACGTTCTGGCTCCTGACGAACCGACGTACGACCTTCCGACGGTGGCCGAACTGCTCGGGGTGCCGGTGACCAAGGTGCATCAGCAGTTGCGCGACGGCCATCTGGTTGCGGTGCGCCGCGGGGATGCGGTGGTGGTGCCGCAGATTTTCTTCACCGACGCCGGTGAGGTGGTCAAGAGCCTGCCCGGCTTGCTGGCGGTGCTGCACGACGGCGGCTACGGCGACACCGACATCGTGCGGTGGCTGTTCACCTCCGATCCGTCGCTGTCCATCAGCCGCGACGGAGTGCGCGAAGCGGTCGGAAACGCGCGTCCGGTCGATGCGCTGCATGCCCATCAGGCTCGTGAGGTGGTGCGCCGGGCGCAGGCTATGGCGTATTGATGGCTCAGTGGCGTGTATCGAGGCTCATCGAGGCCGTTTCGCCCGCCAGCGTGCGCCAGACGAGCAGCGCGCAAGCCGTCGCGATGCCGACATGGATCCACGAGTACATGCCGTGCGCGCCATCCGGCCGGAAGATCACCATGATCCACGTCGAGAACGCGGCAATCGTGGCTATCGCGGTTGCCGACCGCACCAGCGGCGCGGCGGCCGCCAGTGGCCAGGTGTAATACCACGGCAGCGCAGCGGGCACGAACAGCACCACGATCAGCATGGCCCAGGCGATGCCGCTCACCGCCGCACGATCGTCACGGCGGGACCGCCACCACAGCGGTGGCAGCGACACCGCGATGAGCACGATGCCGGCCATCCGGCAAACGCGCAGCACCGCATAGAAGTTGACCGGGAAAAACACGCCACCGACGGCGTGCGTCAGGTTCGCGACCGCGGTCGGCACGGTCAGCCAGTTGATGATCTTCACGTTGCCGGCCAGCAGCGC
>NZ_JBYCLE010000221.1:0-9460 GCF_057473765.1 Mycobacterium sp. TH-M106
TTTCCGGCGCAGTCGCTTCGGCCGCACCGTGGCTGCGTGACGGCGACGTTGTGGTGGTCACCAGCAAGGTGGTGTCCAAGTGCGAGGGCCGCATCGCGCCCGCACCCGCCGATGCCCACGCGCGAGACGCAATGCGCCGCAGCCTGGTCGAGCGCGAAGCCGTGCGCGTATTGGCACGCAAGGGCCGCACGTTGATCACCGAGAACCGGCTCGGGCTGATCCAGGCGGCGGCAGGGGTGGACGGCTCCAATGTCGGTGCGGACGAACTGGCCCTGCTGCCCCTCGATCCCGACGCGAGCGCCGCCGCGCTGCGCGCCGGCCTGGCCGAACGGCTCGGCGTTCGAGCGGCGGTACTGGTCACCGACACGATGGGCCGTGCCTGGCGCAACGGCCAGGTCGACGTCGCGATCGGCGCCGCCGGCCTGGCCGTGCTGCATTCCTACGCCGGCGCGCTCGACCGGCACGGCAACGAGCTGGTTGTCACCGAAATCGCCGTCGCCGACGAAATCGCCGCGGCTGCTGACCTGGTCAAGGGCAAGCTCACCGGGATTCCGGTGGCGGTGGTGCGCGGCCTTGTCGGAGTCGGCGGCCCGGTCGCCGGCGACCGCGCCGCCAGCGGGTGGACCGCACGGGATCTGGTGCGGGCGGGCACCGAGGATTTGTTCTGGCTCGGCACCGCCGAAGCTGTCGACCTGGGCCGCCGGCAAGCACAACTACTGCGCCGCTCGGTGCGCCGCTTCACCGATGATCCGGTGCCACCGCACCTGATCGAAACCGCGGTCGCCGAGGCGTTGACTGCCCCGGCGCCGCACCACACCCGGCCGGTGCGGTTCGTCTGGCTGCAGAATGCCACGGTGCGCACCCGGCTGCTGGATGCCATGCGCGACAAGTGGCGTGCCGACCTGACCGGTGACGGCATGGCCGATGAAGCTGTCGAACGTCGAGTGTCACGCGGCCAGATCCTCTACGAAGCACCGGAAGTCGTCATCCCGATGATGGTCCCCGACGGCGCGCACCACTACTCTGATGCCGCCCGCACCGACGCCGAGCACACCATGTTCACCGTGGCGGTGGGCGCCGCGGTGCAGGCGCTGCTGGTGGCGATGGCCGTGCGCGGGGTGGGCAGCTGCTGGATCGGGTCCACCATCTTCGTCGCCGATCTGGTACGCGCCCAGCTGGACCTGCCGGATCAGTGGGAACCGTTGGGTGCCATCGCGATCGGCTACCCGTATGGGCCGCAGCAGCTGCGGCCCACGATGCCGGTCGATGATCTTCTGGTGTACAAGTGAGCGTTCGGGCCTCCGTGATCGCGATCCTGTCCGATTGGCATGCACCGGATGCTTTCCAGGACTCGCTTCGGCACGCGGTGCTGGCCTTCGTACACGCCCGCGCCGATGCCTGTGCCCGCGACTGCGAACCGGGCCATGTCACCGCCTCGGCGCTGGTGCTCGACCACACCAGCCACCGGGTGCTGCTGACTCTGCACCCCCGCCTGGGCCGCTGGGTGCAGCTGGGCGGGCACTGCGAGGACACCGACACCGACGTCGTCGCCGCCGCCCTACGGGAGGCCACCGAGGAATCCGGCATCGCCGACCTGCGCCTTGACCCGCACCTGGCAGCGGTACACGTTCAACCCGTGACCTGCTCGCTGGGCATGCCGACCCGCCACCTGGACCTGCAGTTCGTCGCACACGCGTCAGCGTGCGCACGGATCGGCATCAGCGACGAGTCGGTGGACCTGCGCTGGTGGCCGATCGACGCGCTGCCCGACGACGCCGATCATGCGCTGGCCTACCTGGTCGCCCGCGCGCGGCGTAAAAAGCTTTGAGGTCGGTCATGCCGAGATCGACACTAGCGCGACCCGAGATCGACGCCAGCCCTCACACCACCCGCAACCCGGCAGGCACATTCGCCGGGTCGCGCCAGAACGCGTCGTTGACGAACCGGTTGAACAGATCCGGCGGCAACAGGCTCTCCCGCGGCTCGGCCTTCACCACACGGCGCACGGTATGCAAGCCCGGAGTGCCGGCCCGCTCGTCGAACTCGGTCACGTCGTAGTCGACGTGGTCGAAGTCGTGGTTAAACATCGGCTCGCCGATGAAGTCGTAGATCGCCGCCATCGTCTTGGCCGGATCGGCGGTCAGCGTCTCATACTGCACCAGCATCAGCCGGTCGCGCTGCGCGCCGTAACAGGCCTGCTTGAGCGCATCGTAGTGCCCACCCACCAAGCCGTCCTGCGCCGCGACCTCGTTGGCGCGGGTATAGACCGTGCCGCCGGCGGTGAAGTTGAAGATCGACGACGGCGTGAACGCGTTGCGCTGGATCAGCCGCTCGATGCTGTCGATCACCCACGGCAACTCCCGCACGCAGGCCAGTACCTTCGCGGCCGGGAACAGCCGCGCGATCACCGGCATCCGCGCGCACCATCCGCGGTTGGTGTCGAAGATTACTTCCTTGGGGCAGTCGGCGTAGTAGTTGTCGAACAACCCGTGCAGGATGCGCTCGCGTTTGGCGTCGTCGAGAAAGACCGAGAATTCGTTGCGGGCACTCATCTCGTGCAGCAGCGCACCGGAGAGCCCGGCCAGCGGACCCGACATCCCGGCTTCAAACCTCGGGTTTTGCCGCAGCAACGCAGCCAGCAGCGTCGACCCCGATCTCGGCAAGCCCGAGATGAAATGAATCGATGCCATGGCGCACCCTCGACCTCTGTGGCGCCGCCTGTCGACACCGACCTGTGCTGGCGAAAATATTAACTGCCTGAGCCGAAGGCGTCGACACCCTCCACGGATCGTTGGCGCCGATGTGCTCGCCGCGGTGACGCAGCGCCCACGCAGGGTGAATGCGGCTCACACGTCCGACGAGTAGCGAATCCCGCCGTCGGGAATGCAAACCCCGGGCCACACCCGCGCCCCGCGCAGCAGCTCGCAGCGTGCCCCGATGTCGGCGCCGTCGCCGATGACTCCGTCACGGATCAGTGCCCGTGGGCCGACCCGGGCGCCGAAGCCGATGATCGACCGCTCGATCACACTGCCGGCCTCGACCCGCACCCCGTCGAAGATGACCGCTCCGTCCAATCGCGAACCGGGACCGATCTCCGCACCGCGCCCGACGACCGTGCCGCCGATCAGCACGGCGCCCGGCGCCACCGCCGCGCCGTCGTGCACCAGCGCCTCACCCCGGTGTCCACTCAGCGCTGGCGACGGCGCGATACCGCGCACCAGATCGGCCGACCCGCGCACGAAGTCCTCCGGGGAGCCCATGTCCCGCCAGTAGCTTGCGTCGACGTATCCGCACACCTTCACACCGTCGGACAACAACGCCGGGAACACCTCGCGCTCCACCGAGACCGCCCGGCCCGCCGGGATGCGGCCCAGCACCTCGCGCGACATCACATAGCAGCCGGCGTTGATCTGATCGCTCGGCGGATCCTGCGTCTTCTCCAAAAACGCGGTGACCCTGCCGTCTTCAGTGGGTACGCAGCCGAACGCCCGCGGGTCGCCGACCCGCACCAGATGCAGGGTCAGATCGGCTGCCTGGGCGCGGTGATAGGCCAGCAGCGCAGAAAGGTCGGCGCCGGAGAGCACATCGCCGTTGAACACCAGCGCCGTGTCGTGGCGCAGCCGCGGCGCGACGTTGGCGATGGCTCCCCCGGTGCCCAGCGGCTGCTCCTCGGTGACGTACTCGATCTGCAGGCCCAGCTTGGCTCCGTCACCGAACTCCGTGGAGAATACGCCGGGTCGATACGACGTGCCCAGCACCACATGCTCGATGCCGGCCGCGGCAAGACGCGATAACAGGTGGGTCACGAAAGGCAGGCCCGCGACCGGCAACATCGGCTTGGGCACCGATAACGTCAGCGGCCGCAGCCGGGTGCCCTTGCCGCCGACCAGCACCACCGCATCGACCTGCGCCAATGTTGTCACCGCGAATGTCACCGCCCTCTGGTCGGTTTCCACCGCGAGCTGCGCACCGCCAGGCGCGCCCGCACCGCCAGCGCGCCCCGCATCGTCCAGCGCAGCGGAGCACGCCACCAGCCCGGGTGGCGATCGGCGAGATAGGTGTAGGTGCTGCGGTGGTGGGCGACGAGGTTGCCGGCCGGGTCGCGGCCGGTGGCGTGGCCCTTGTGGTGCAGCACCTCGGCGGACGGCACGTAGATGTTGAGCCAGCCCGCTCTGCCGAGCCGATCGCCCAGGTCGACGTCCTCCATGTACATGAAGTAGCGCTCGTCGAAACCACCGATCGCGTCGAACGCGGCGCGGCGAACCAGCAGACACGACCCGGACAGCCAGCCCACCGGACGCTCGCTGGGTTCCAGCCGCTCCTGGCGGTAGGCCGCCGTCCACGGATTGGTCGGCCACAGCGGGCCGACCACGGCATGCATGCCGCCGCGGATCAAGCTGGGAAGGTGACGTGCCGACGGGTACACCGAACCGTCCGGCTCCCGGATCAGCGGCCCCAGCGCGGCCGCGCGTGGCCACCGCGCCGCCGCGTCCAGCAGCGCGTCAATGCTGCCGGGACCCCACTGCACGTCCGGGTTGGCGACGATAAAAAATTCACCGTGCTCGCCGGCCTCGGAATCCTCCCGCCCGAGCTGGGCGACGCCGCGGTTGACCGCGCCCCCGTAGCCGAGGTTGGCCCCAGTCGCGTACAGCCGCACGTCGGGATAGCGCCGCACTGCCTCCTGCGGCGCACCGTCGGCGGAACCGTTGTCGGCCAACAGCACTCGCACCGGCCTCTCGGTGGCCAGCGACAGCGACGCCAGGAAGCGGTCCAGATGCGAACCCGGCGAATAGGTCACGGTCACCACCGGCAGCGTCTCGGTCACGGGCTAGAGGTTAACCGAGCAATCCGCAGCGCTTCGACCAGTGCGTCACGCCACCCGCGCAGTGGCGTCAGTCCCGCCCGTGCCGAATCGACGCAAGACAGCGCGGAGTAATGCGGCCGGGCCGCTGGCCGGGGCCTGTCCGCGCTGGTGACCGGGCGCACCCGCGCCGGGTCCGCCCCGACCTCCGCGAATACCGCGCGCGCCTGCTCGTAGCGGCTCACCGCGCCCTGATTGGCCGCGTGCAGCACCCGCGCGCCGATCCGCCCGTCGGCCACCTGCAGCAGCGCGCCCGCCAGATCGGCGACGTAGGTCGGCGACCCGGTCTGGTCGTCCACGACCGCCACGGTCTCCTCGCCGTCGGCCAGCCTGCGCATGGCGGCGACGAAGTCGTTGCCGTCCGCCCCGGTATAGACCCAGGCGGTGCGCACCACCGTGGCATCTGGTGCCGCGGCGAGTACGGCTTCCTCGCCGGCCAGTTTGGTGCGCCCGTAGACACTGAGCGGCCCGGTCGCATCGCCGGGTTCGTAGGGATGCGGCTCTCCGTCACCGGAGTCGCCCTTGAACACCCCACTGAACACGTAGTCGGTCGAGATGTGGATCAGCCGCGCTCCCGCCTCCGCACACGCCTCGGCGACGTAGCGCGGACCGGTTGCGTTCACCGCGAACGCCGCCTGCTCGTCGGACTCGGCGCCGTCGACGGCGGTGTAGGCAGCGCAGTTGACCACCACGTCGCCGGGTCGCACGATCTGCCGGGCAGCAGCGGCGTCGGTGATATCCCACTGCGCCGACGTCAACGCCAGCACCTCGCGACCCTCACGTGCGGCCCGAGCCGCCAGCACGCGCCCGACCTGGCCACCGCCGCCGGTGATGACGATCCTGCTGGGCACCCCCTGAGTCTGGCACGCCGGACCGGCTATCCGTGATATGCCTCAACTCCAAGTAGTCTGAAGTGATGCATGTGCAACGTGTGGCTCGTGTGATTGCGACGGTCGCCGCCGTGGCGGTCGTCGGCGGCACCGGGGTGGCGTGGAGCCAGATCCGATCGTTCGAGGACGGCATCTTCCACATCTCCACGCCGCTGTTGGGCCACGGCGGCGCGGACGGCGCGGTGGACATCCTGCTGGTCGGCATGGACAGCCGCACCGACGCCCACGGCAACCCGCTGACCCCTGACGAGCTGGCCACACTGCGGGCTGGCGACGATGAGGCCACCAACACCGACACCATCATCCTGGTGCGCATCCCCAACAACGGGCGCTCGGCCACCGCGATCTCTATCCCGCGCGACTCCTACGTAGAGGCACCGGGCCTGGGCAAGACCAAAATCAACGGCGTCTACGGCCAGGTCAGAGAAGATACCCGCGCCAACCTGGTCGAGTCGGGCGTCGTGCCCATCGAGGCGGAGGCACGCGGCACCGAGGCGGGCCGCGAAGCACTGATCAAAACCGTCGCTGACCTGACCGGCGTCACCGTCGACCACTACGCCGAGGTCGGCCTGCTTGGTTTTGCGTTGATCACCGACGCCCTCGCCGGCGTCGATGTTTGCCTTAAAGCGCCAGTGTACGAACAGCTTTCGGGTGCCGACTTTCCGGGTGGCTGGCAGACGCTGTCCGGCCCGCAAGCGCTGAGCTTCGTCCGGCAGCGCCACGAACTGCCGCACGGCGACCTGGACCGGGTGCGCCGACAGCAGGCGGTGATGGCCTCACTGGCGCACAAGGTCATCTCCGGAAAGACCTTGTCCAGCCCGGGTACCGTGGCGCGCCTGCAGCAGGCGGTCCAGCGGTCGGTGGTGCTGTCCAACGGCTGGGACGCCATCGACTTCATCAAACAGCTGCAGAAACTGGCGGCCGGAAGCGTCGCCTTCGCCACCATCCCGGTGCTCGAAGAGTCCGGGTGGAGCGACGACGGCATGCAGAGCGTCGTACGGGTCGATTCCGGCCAGGTCGCCGATTGGGTCGCCGGCCTGCTGCACGATCAGGAGGAAGGCAAGACCGAGCAGCTGGCCTATACGCCGGAGAAGACCACTGCCACCGTGCTCAACGACACCGACGTCAACGGACTGGCGGCTGCCGTATCAGAAGTGTTGAGTGCCAAGGGATTCACTATCGACACTGTCGCCAACAACGATGCCGAGCACGTGGTCGGCAGCCAGGTGCTTGCCCGCAAGGCCGACGACCTTGGAGCACAGGCGGTAGCCAGGGATCTGGGCGGCCTGCCGGTCGTCTCGAACGCGTCGGTGCCACCAGGATCGGTGCGGGTGCTGTTGGCCAACGACTACACCGGCCCCGGATCCGGACTCGACGGCCCCGGTATCCCGAGCGGCTCGTCGGGCGACAGCGACGCCGCCGCCCCCCCCGCGTCACCCGTCCTCACCGCGGGGTCGGACAGTCCCGAGTGTGTCGACTGACGACGGCAACCTCAACCAGACAATCCTGAATCCCTGCTTCGTGGCGGTTGCGGGTCGTCCGAGCGCTCTGGTCGGTTGCACATACATGTCAATATGCTAATGTGCTAATGATTCTGGTTGGACGAGAGGGAAATGAGGGATCATCGATGGCATACGCGCTGTTGACGAAGGCGGGCACCGCGGTGCTCACCGGGCTGGTCGGGGTGGGCGCCTACGAGCTGCTGCGCAAGGCGCTGGACAAGGTTCCGCTGCATCAGGCCGCGGTGACGGCCACCGAATGGAGCCTGCGCGGGACCCGCCGCGCCGAAGAGGCCGCCGAATCGGCCCGGCTGAAGGTCGCCGACGTGGTCGCCGAGGCCCGAGAGCGCATCGGCGAGGAGGTGCCCGCTCCGGTGGCCGGTGATGTCCACGACAACGAGCATTGATCGCGTGACGACCGACGCCCGGGCTGTGCCGGCAGTGATTGCCGACGCTGCCGGTCGGATGCGGCTGCACGTCCCGTGGGTGCGCGCCGATCCACAGCGCGCCGTGGCCGTCGAGGAGGCGGTCTCCCGAGAGGCAGGGGTGCGGGCGGTGCACGCCTATCCGCACACCGGATCGGTGGTGGTGTGGTACTCGTCGAAACGCTGTGATCGTCCGGCCGTGCTGGCCGCCGTCGACTCGGCCGCTCGCACCCCGTCCGAGCTGATCCCGGCCCGCGCGCCACACTCGTCCGACATCCGCAACACCGAGGTGCTTCGCATGGTGATCGGCGGGGCGGCGCTGGCACTGCTGGGAATTCGCCGTTACGTGTTCGCCCGCCCGCCGCTGCTGCGGGCGGGCGGCCGGGTTGCCGCCACCGGGCTCACCATCTTCACCGGTTATCCGTTCCTGCGCGGGGCGCTGCGTTCGATCCGCGCCGGTCGTGCCGGCACCGACGCGTTGGTCTCGGCGGCGACGGTGGCCAGCCTGGTGCTGCGCGAGAACGTGGTCGCCCTCACCGTGCTGTGGCTGCTCAACATCGGCGAATTCCTGCAGGACCTCACGCTGCGGCGGACCCGGCGGGCCATCTCCGAGCTGCTGCGCGGCAGCCAGGACACCGCATGGATCCGCAGCGACGGCGCCGAGGTTCAGGTACCCATCGACACCGTGCAGATCGGCGACGAGGTGGTGGTCCACGACCACGTGGCGGTCTCGGTCGACGGCGAGGTGGTCGACGGCGACGCGATCGTCGACCAGTCGGCGATCACCGGGGAAACCCTGCCGGTCAGCGTTACCGCCGGCGCTCAGGTGCACGCCGGCTCGGTGGTAGTGCGAGGTCGGCTGGTGGTGCGCGCCACCGCGGTGGGCAGCCAGACCGTCATCGGACGCATCATCACCCGCGTGGAAGAGGCTCACCACGACCGGGCGCCGATTCAGACCGTCGGCGAGAACTTCTCCCGCCGCTTCGTGCCCACCTCGTTCATCGTCTCGGCGCTGACGTTGGCGATCACCGGGGACGCGCGCCGCGCGATGACCATGCTGCTGATCGCCTGCCCGTGTGCGGTCGGCCTGGCCACCCCGACCGCGATCAGCGCCGCGATCGGCAACGGGGCCCGCCGCGGCATTCTGATCAAGGGCGGCTCGCACCTGGAACAGGCGGGACGGGTCAACGCGATTGTGTTCGACAAAACCGGAACCCTGACCGTAGGCCGCCCAGTGGTCACCAACATCGTTGCACTACACAACGATTGGGAGCCAGAGCAGGTGCTGGCCTATGCGGCCAGCTCGGAGATCCACTCCCGGCATCCCTTGGCCGAAGCGGTGATCCGATCGACCGAGGAACGCCATATCAGCATTCCGCCGCATGAGGAGTGCGAGGTGCTGGTCGGTCTGGGCATGCGCACTCGGGCCGACGGGCGGACGCTGTTGCTGGGCAGCCCGTCGCTGCTGAGCAGTGAGCACATCGAGGTCTCCGAAGGGGCCGCCGGCTGGGTGGAAAAGCTGCGCCGGCAGGCCGAGACCCCACTGTTGCTGGCGGTGGACGGCATCCTGGTCGGGTTGATCAGCCTGCGTGACGAAGTCCGGCCCGAGGCAGCGGACGTGGTGAAGAAGTTGCGCGACAGCGGAGTACGCCGCATCGTCATGTTGACCGGTGACCATCCGGCGATCGCCTCGGCGGTCGCCGCCGAACTCGGCATCGACGAGTGGCGCGCCGAAGTGCTGCCCGACGACAAGCTGGACGTGGTCCGTGAGCTGCAAAGCAACGG
>NZ_JBYCLE010000222.1:0-1373 GCF_057473765.1 Mycobacterium sp. TH-M106
GATAATGGAGCCGTGAACACTCCGATTATCCTTGCGGCAGTGCACCTTTCACGTTAACGACACCCATCGACACCGAATTACGTGAAAAATCCGGGCCAGGTCAAAAGTGCGGTGGGCGCCGACCAGTTCAACGAGGTCTTCGGCGGTCAAACCGACGTACCCTCGATACTGGATCGGCTGACACCGGCGCTGAGTCCCGATCCGGTCACTCTCGCTCACGACATGCTGACCGATCCGCACGGCACCCTGACGGCGCTCATGAACAATGTGCCGCTGGCGATCAAAGACATCGAGTTGCCCACAGTTTTGGCGCTGTCGGACCTCGTCGTGCTCGTCGAGCAAACCGCCCAGGCGGTGCACAACGACGTCTCCTCCGGCCAACCGTCACCGGCACCGGCAGCGCTGGGCGCGGGCGTTCAAGGCCTCGGAGCGATCGTCAACGAAACGTGGACGGACCCGGTAACCAGTATCACGGCTGGCGTCCTCAACGCACGTGACGACCTGGCGGTTGCGGTGATGAATGCCAGCAGCTCCACACAGCCAAGCGACACCCTCTGGGATTCGCTGTCGCAGCTGAACCAATCGTTGTTAGATCTGCTGAAACCCGATCTGCTGCCTTGAGACCCAGCGTCTGCAACCCGTGTCGCTGGGCGGGTCGGCTACCGGCCGGACGGACGGTTGACGCTAATTTTGCAAACTTTATAATCACAAGTATTAAAGGAGGGTACAGCCGATGAACCTCAATGATCTGGTCCTGGTCAGCGTGGACGACCACGTGGTGGAGCCGCCGCACCTCTTCGACGGGCGGCTGCCCTCGAAGTATGTCGAGTTGGCACCGCAGTTCATCACCAATCCGGACGGCACCAACGTCTGGCAGTACAACGGCGAGACGGTCGGCAACGTCGCGCTCAACGCCGTCGCGGGCAAGCCGAAAGAGGAGTACGGCATCGAGCCCACCTCCTTCGACGAGCTGCGGCCTGGCACCTACGACCACAACGAGCGGGTCAAGGACATGAGCGCCAACGGGGTGCTCGGCTCACTGTGCTTTCCGTCCTTTCCGCAGTTCTGCGGGCAGCTCTTCGCCCGCACCGAAGACAAGGACGTCGCGCTGGCGATGGTGCGGGCCTACAACGACTGGCACATCGACGAGTGGTGCGGCAGCCACCCGGGCCGGTTCATCCCGTGCGCGTTGCCGGCGATCTGGGATCCCGAAGTGATGGCGACCGAGATCCGGCGGGTCGCTCAGAAGGGTTGCCATGCACTGACTTTCAGTGAAAACCCGTCGAAGCTGGGCTGGCCGTCCATTCACTCCGATCACTGGGACCCGGTGTGGCGGGCGTGCAGCGAGGAGTCGGTGGTGGTGTGCATGCACA
>NZ_JBYCLE010000223.1:0-4990 GCF_057473765.1 Mycobacterium sp. TH-M106
AAGCGGTCACCGCCCTGGCGCAGAACCACGCCGCCTTCATCGAGATGAGCCCGCATCCGCTGCTGACCTACGCCATCGGCGAGACGCTCGAGGCGGCGGCGCCGGATCCGCTCCACACCGCGGTCGGCGTCGTCACCTCGGCGATCAAGCGCGTCGACGACGAAACCCTGTTCTTGCACGCACAACTGGCCGCAGTCGGCGTCATCGGCCCGGATACCGGGCAGTTCGCCGGCATCCCGACATCGCCGTGGCAGCACTCACGGCACTGGATCACGCCCACCGCGCAGCCGCAGCCCGATACCCACCCACTGCTCGGGGTGCATGTCGAGCTGCTGTCCGGCCGCGACCACGTGTGGCAGGCAGAGATCACCGCCGAGGCCATGCCGTGGCTAGCAGAACACACGATCGAGGGGCGGACCGTGCTGCCGGCGGCGGGATTTGTGGAGATGGTGCTTGCCGCCGGCTGCCAGGCGCTTGGGCTGCCGGCCGAGTCTGTCCGAGTCAGCAGGCTCGAGATCGCGCAGGCGCTCGCGGTCGAGCACCACATGAAGGTCACCACGCAGCTCACCCGGAGTGACCGGGACGACCACGAAACCCGTGTCGAGATCCATGCTCGCCCGCCCGGCGGCGCTTGGTCTGCCTATGCGACCGCCGACGTCGACGCGGCGCCCAAGAACGCTCCCGATACGGTGGACGAGCCCGGTGGTGGCGACCGCGAGATCGACGAGATTGAGATCGCGCTCGCCGACGACGTTATCGGCCACCCCCGCTATGCGATTCACCCAGCGATGGTCGATGCCGCGCTACGACACCTGGCCGCGGTCGCCGGCGTGCCGACCGAATCCGCTCCGGTCTACCAGGCTGCGTCTGTGGCAAAGGTCCGGGTGTTCGGTCGGGTCGGGCGACGGGCCCGCTGCCGCGCCCAGCTGATCGAGCAGCACGACGCCGACCACCCGGAATACCTGGGCTACCTGGGCCAAGTCGTCCTCACCGATGATGCGGGCACTGTGACCGCCGAACTCACCGGGGTGCAACTGCGGCCGGTAGACCTCGCCACGCTGCGGTTGCCACTTGCGCAGAAGGTCTTCGACACCGAATGGGTGGAGCGCCCGGCACCGGAAAGCCCGGAAATCGGCTCAGCCCCGCCAGCTGGAAGCTGGCTGCTGCTCGCCGATGACGACGTTGAAACACAGTCCCTTGCAGTGCAATTTGCCGCCCGGCTCAGCTCACCGACTCGGCGGGTGATCAGCGCCGGGGTCTATGGCACGATCGCAGACGCCTGCACCGAGGCCGCCGCCGATCCGAGCTTGCCGGTGGTCGGCATCGTGGTGTTCGTCGGCAAGCAGCCGTTCGACGGCACCGACCCGGACGGCGCGCTTGATCGCGCCCGCGAATTGACCTGGGCGGTCTGGACCATTGCCCGAGCCACCGCCGCCTGCTGGCCCGGAACGTCGTCGCGGTTGTGGCTGGTCACCCGCAGCGGTCTGGCGGTCCGCGATGAGGACGCGGGCGACCCCGCGGTCGGTGCCCTGCGGGGCCTCATTCGCAACTGGCGGTTCCCCGGCGAGGCAGCGCGCGTCCTGGCCGAGGAGCCGGACCTGGACGCCACCCTCGTCGATCTGGACGCGGGGGGCCCGGACATCCTCGGTGAGGTGTTGCTGGCCGAACTGGGTTCACCGGCCAGCGACGACGTGGTCGCGTGGCGTGGCCAGCACCGCTACGTCGAAAGGCTCACGCGCGCGACCCTGGACGCCGGTGACCGGCAGGCCGTCGTCCGGCCCGACGGCGCCTATATCGTCACCGGGGGCCTGGGCGGACTGGGCTCCGTCGCCGCGCACTGGCTGGCTCGGCGCGGTGCGGGGCGGCTCATCCTCAACGGCCGCAGCGAACCCACCGATGCTCAGCGAGACGTCCTCGCCGAGCTTGCCGGCTCCACCGGGAACGCCGAGATCGTCTTCGTGCCCGGCGACATCTCCGAACCGGGGGTCGCAGAGCAGCTGGTGGCCGCCGCTGAGCAGACCGGAAAGCCGCTGCGCGGCGTCGTGCACGCGGCGGGGGTGACCGGCGGGGGGCCGGTGGCCGCCCTCACCCGGGAGAGCCTGGCGCGGGTGTGGGCGCCCAAGGTGGCCGGGGCATTGCGGCTGCACGCCGCTGTGCACGAGACGCGGGAGCACAACAGCGGCCGGCAGCTGGACTGGTGGGTCGGCTTCTCGTCGATGGCCACCCTCCTGGGCCTGCCGGGTCAAGCGGCCTACACCACCGCCAACGCCTGGCTGGACGCGATGATGGCATGGCGACACGCAGCGGGTCTGCCCGCCACCGCGATCGACTGGGGCCAGTGGGCGGACGTCGGCATGAGCCGCAAGCTGGCCTACAGCATGCTCGACCCGATCACCCCTGACGAGGGCGTCGAGGCACTGCAGTCGCTGGTGGGCGGTGTGCGCACCCGGGTGGGGGTGGGACGGCTGCGGCTGGACCGCGTCCTCGCGGCAACCCCGGAGTTCGGCGAACTCGGCTACTTCGAAAAAATGGTCGCTGAAATCGAAGAACTCCATCCGGCACTCGGCGGCGGTCGACCGGCCGGGAACGGCTCGGACCGGCTGGTGGCGGGCGCTCCGGACTGGTCGCAGATCCCCGCCGAGAACCGGCTCAGCGAACTGACGACCAGGCTGCGGGCGATCCTGGCCCGTCAGCTTCGCAAGCCGGCAACCGCGGTCGACGTCGACCAGCCATTCCCGGAGATGGGACTGGACTCGATGACGGCGATGACGATGCTGAAAGAGACACAGCGATTAGTGGGTGTCGACCTGTCGGCTTCGATGTTCTGGAACCACCCCACGATGTCGATGCTGGCGAGGTATCTGGTGGACTTCCTGCCACCGCCGCAGCTGCCGCAGGAGGCTGACCTGCCGATCGACTCGGCGGGCGGCGTGCTGGACGAGCTGTTCGAGTACGCGGAGTCCGCATCAGCAGGCAGTGCAGGTAGCGAGAGCAGTCGAGAGCAGTAGTTATCGATGGGAACGATCTTCGACAGGGTTTCGGCGATGCCCGCCGCCCAACGGACCGCGCTGACCGAGCAGTTCGACAAGGCTTCGCGTATCTCCGCCGCGGAGCCGGTCGCGGTGGTGGGGATCGGCTGCCGTCTCCCCGGCGGGGTGACCGGCCCGCAGGATTACTGGGCGTTGCTGGCCGGCGGCCGGGATGCGATCACCGAGGTCCCGGCGGATCGCTGGAACGCCGAAGAGTTCTACGACGCGGATCCGTTCACGCCCGGCCGGATGTCGTCGAAGTGGGGCGGCTTCTTGTCCGACGTCGCCGGCTTCGACGCCGACTTCTTCGGGATCTCGCCGCGTGAGGCCGAGGCCATGGACCCGCAGCAGCGGCTGATGCTGGAGGTGGCGTTCGAGGCACTGGAGAACGCCGGCATCGCGTCGGACCAGCTGGACGGTGTCCGCGCCGCGGTGATGATGGGCGTGTACTACACCGAGTACCAGACCATCTCGGCGGCCAACCCGGATGTCATCGACGCCTACTCCGCGACCGGCAACGCGCACGCCGTCGCCGTCGGACGGATCGCCTACCTGCTGGGCCTGCGGGGGCCGGCGGTGGCGGTGGACACGGCGTGTTCGTCGTCGCTCGTCACGATCCACCTGGCGTGTCAGAGCCTGCGGCTGCGGGAGAGCGACCTGGCCCTGGCCGGCGGAGTCAGCCTGATCTTGCGTCCGGAAACCCAGATCGCGATGTCCAAGTGGGGAATGCTGTCGCCGGGCGGCCGATGCCATACCTTCGACGCCGCCGCAGACGGATTCGTCCGCGGCGAGGGTGCCGGGGTGGTGGTGCTCAAGCGGCTCACCGACGCGGTGGCCGACGGCGACCGGGTGCTGGCGGTGGTGCGCGGCTCGGCGATCAACTCCGACGGCCGCTCCAACGGGCTGACCGCGCCGAACACCATCGCCCAATGCGACGTGCTCACCAGGGCGTTACGCAGCGCCGACGTCGCGGCGGGCTCGGTGAATTTCATCGAGACGCACGGCACCGGAACCGCCCTCGGCGACCCGATCGAGTTCGAGGCGCTGGCCGACGTCTACGGCCGCGGCGAAGGTGCCTGCGCGCTGGGGGCGGTGAAAACCAACATCGGCCACCTGGAGGCGGCCGCCGGAATCGCCGGTTTCATCAAGGCGGTCCTGGCGGTCCAGCACGGTCGAATTCCGCCGAACCTGCATTTCTCGCAATGGAATCCGGCCATCGACCCGGCACCGACCCGACTGGTCGTTCCCACCGAGTCGACACCGTGGCCGGTGTGCGACGGGCCGCGCCGCGCCGCGGTGTCGTCGTTCGGCCTGGGCGGGACGAACGCGCACGTAGTGATCGAACAGGGCCCCGATCCGGTGCCGTCACCGGAGGCGAGCGCACCCGTGACGACGTTGGTGGTGTCGGGTAAGACCGAGCAGCGGGTTGCGGCGTGGGCTTCGGTGTTGGCGGGGTGGTTGGCTGGTGATGGTGCGCAGGTGGGGTTGGCTGATGTGGCGCATACGCTCAATCATCACCGGACGCGGCAGAAGGTTTTCGCGGCGGTGTGTGCGCGTGATCGCGAGCAGGCGATTGCCGGGTTGGGTGCGTTGGCGGCTGGGGAGTCTGCGCCGGGGGTGGTCGGGCCTCGTTCTGCGTTGGCCGGGTCGGGTGTGGTGTTTGTTTATTCGGGGCAGGGTTCGCAGTGGGCGGGGATGGGTCGGCGGTTGTTGGTTGATGAGCCGGCGTTTGCTGCGGCGGTGGTCGAATTGGAGCCGGTCTTTGTCGAGCAGGTGGGTTTCTCGCTGTGGCAGGTGCTCGAATCCGGTGCAGCGGTGAGCGGTGATGCGCAGGTGCAGCCGGTGATCATGGGTCTGCAGTTGGCGTTGACGGCGCTGTGGCGCTCTTACGGGGTGACGCCGGATGCGGTGATCGGGCATTCGATGGGGGAGGTGAGTGCGGCGGTGGTGGCCGGGGCGTT
>NZ_JBYCLE010000224.1:0-1211 GCF_057473765.1 Mycobacterium sp. TH-M106
GCTGGACTCCGACATGAACCACTCCTCTCGGGCTACCCGAGAAGACTCCCACCATTGGGTAATTTCTCATGCCGATCTCTGCGGCGAAGTCAGACGCAAACCAGATCTCTGCGGCGAAGTCAGACGCAAACCACAGGAGCTCAGTCGGTTGACCGGAACTCGACCACGTTGTGATCACACCGTTCCGCGGGCGGCCCACGCGGTAGCCGTCACGGTGAACCGCCCATTACCGAGTCGTTCGCGAGCCACTGATTCGAGACGTGCGCGGCCATCGTCATCCAACTGCTGGACGTAGCCACCAGCGGGACCGACACCGTATGTGTACGGCTCCCACCACTCCTCAAAGGTCGGATGCACAACGTCGACCGCAATGGAATCTTCTTGCACATCGCGCAGGCCAGCCGCTTCGAATAACTCAGTCAGGTGCCCCATGCGCGCACCGGAGAGTAGCGCTTCATCCTCAACTTCAGGGTCGATGATGTGAACTGCATCCCAGAACGGCGCCAGTGCGCCGGTCGGCCCGTCCCACACGCATGCTGCGACGACACCGCCACGCCGAGTAACTCGCGCCATCTGTCTGAGGCCTACCACTGGATCCGTCATGAAGTGCACCACTAATTGCGCGAGAGCAGCGTCGAAAGCGGCACTGTCGTATGGCAATTGCTCCGCCGTACCTTGACACACCCCAACGTCTGGGAAGCGCACACGGATCGCTTCGATGAACGTTGGCGAAGGATCGATCGCCGCGACCTCGGCCCCAACAGACAGCAAATGCGCCGTCAGCGCGCCCGGGCCACAGCCCACGTCGAGCACCTTATCGCCCACGCCGACACCGGCAAATGCCACGAAGACCTCGGCAAGAGGCTCGGCATACCGACCCATGAAACGTGCATAGGCCTCCGGCGGGACGACAAAACTCACCAAGGGATGCTACGTCGCCCGCCGCGCCCTGAGTGAGCCTAGGGCTTGTTTCCCGAACCTTCGCGTCCTGACCGAGGATCCATCCGGCGACGCCTTGATGAACCGACCTGTCGGCACCTCAAGGAGGTCGTCAGCGCCGGTCATTATGGCGGTCCGGGTTTGCCGCCAGCCGTCAACGTTGAACCAGCGAAGACGACCGGTTTGCTGCGCTTCATCCGCCTGTCGCAGATCCGGACACAGCCAACGTGGCGAGGGCTCGTCGAGGATCAGCGACAAGTTTGCGGGTCGAC
>NZ_JBYCLE010000225.1:0-3055 GCF_057473765.1 Mycobacterium sp. TH-M106
TGTTGCCGATGCCCGACACCACAGTTTGGTCCAGCAGCTGACGTTTGATCTCAGAATGCTTGCGCCGCAACACGCCCACGACCGCTTCGGCGTCGAAACGAGAGTCCAGGGGGTCGCGGGCCAGGTGTGCGACGGGCGCCGGCACCACGCTGCCGTCCACGGTGACGAGCTCGGCAATCAGCCAGCCGCCGAAGGTGCGCTGGTCGACGAAGCTCAGCGCGGTGCCGTCGTCGAGCAGCACGGCGATACGCAGGTGGTTGGCGTTCGGCAGGCAGCCCTGTGCGCCCAGCAGCATCTGGCCGCTCATGCCCAGGTGCACGACCAGAGCTTCATCGTCGAAGCCGTTCAGCGGCAACCACAGGTATTTGCCGCGCCGGCCGGTGCCGCTGATTCGCGCACCCAGCAGCCGTCCGGTCAGGTCGGCGGGGCCGCCGCGGTGGCGGCGCACCGCACGTGGATGGTGCACCCGCACCGCGGTGATGGTCCGGCCCACCACGTGGTCGGCCAGGCCACGCCGCACCACCTCGACCTCGGGCAGTTCTGGCACTCTAGATCAGGCTTGGGTCAGGCTTGGGTCAGCCACTGTCGAGGGCATCCAGTGCGGTCCATGCCGCTGACGCCGCTTTCTGTTCGGCTTCTTTTTTGGTGCGGCCCACACCGGTCCCGTATTGGGTCTCGGCCACCAGCACCACCGCGGTGAATTCCCTGTCGTGGTCCGGGCCGGTCGAGGTGACCGCGTACGACGGCACGCCCAGTCCGCGGGCAGCGGTCAACTCCTGCAGGCTGGTCTTCCAGTCCAGCCCGGCCCCCAGCGTGGCCGCGGTGTCCAGCGGTTCGCCGAACAGCCGCAGGATCACTTCGCGTGCGGTGTCCATCCCGTGCTGCAGGTAGACCGCGCCCAGCAGCGATTCCATGCCGTCGGCCAGGATGCTGGATTTATCGGTTCCGCCGGTGTTGATCTCGCCGCGGCCCAGGAGCAGGTGCGCACCCAGCCCGTCGCCGGTCAGCCCGCGCGCCACATCGGCCAGTGCCGCGGTGTTGACCACGCTGGCACGCAGTTTGGCCAGGTCTCCTTCGGGTCGGTCCGGGTGGCGGCGAAACAGCTCGTCGGTGATGATCAGGCCAAGCACGGCGTCACCGAGGAACTCCAGCCGTTCGTTGGTGGGCAGCCCCCCGTGTTCGTAGGCGTAGCTGCGGTGGGTGACCGCCAGCGTGAGCAGTTCATCGGGCAGGTCGACGCCGAGCGCGTCGATTACGGCTTGCCGGGGTCGACTCACCGCTCGCCGTCCTCGCGCGCTGCCAGACCCGACATTGCAACCAGTTTGGCCCAGCGCGGGTCGATCTGGTCGTGGTGATGCCCGACGTCGGCGTCAACGAACGGCACACCGCAGACTGGGCAGAGCCCGGGGCAGTCCGGCCGGCATAGCGGTGACAGCGGCAGCGCCAGCCCGACCGCGTCGACGATGGCCTGCTCCAGATCCACCGTGTCATCGACCACGCGGCCGAGTTCGTCTTCCTCGGTGGTGGCGTCGGTCGCGCTGTCCGGGTAGGCGAACAGCTCGGTCAGCGCCACCTCGACCCGGCCGGTCAGTGATGTCAGGCACCGCGCGCACTCACCGGTTGTGGCCGCGGCTACCGTCCCGGTCACCAGGACGCCCTCAGAAACCGACTCCATCTGCAGGTCCAGGTCGATCGTTGTGCCCGCGGGGATCGCCACCAGGTCGAGACCGATGCGCGACGGACTGGACACCCGGCGGCGCACCGGCAACGCATCGCCTGGCCTGCGGCCCAGCCGGGCGACGTCTATGACAAGTGGCGAGGGTGCACGTCGCTGCATCCTCGTGCCCGGACGCCTCACCATGACCGCAATTCTACGGCGGTCACGGTGTCGAACTACGGCTACCGCGTTGCGTAGTCGTGGGTTCCGGCGGCGGTGCGCAGCTGGTGCCGGCCGCGGTTGACGGAACGCAAGGTGCCGTTGAGGAACTCCTCGAACTCGGCCAGCTTGGAGTCGACGTAGATATCGCATTCACCGCGCATCCGGTCGGCCTCGGCGTGTGCCGAGTCGATCAGCCGGGTGGCCTCCGCGTTGGCCGAGGCCACCACCTCCGTCTGCGACACCAGTCGCTGCTGTTCCTTGATGCCCTCCTGCACGGCCTTCTCGTAGGCAACGTTGCCGTTGTCGACGAGTCGGTCGCATTCTGCCTGGGCGCGGCTGACGTTGGCCTCGTAATCGCGTTTGGCGGTCGCTGAGAGGCGGGCAGCTTCGTCGCGGGCTCCGGCGAGCATCTGCTCGCTGTGCTGACGGCTCTCGGCCACCATTCGGTCAGCGTGTGTCTTGGCGTCGGCCAACAGCCGGTCGGCCTCGGCGCGGGCGTGGTTGAGCATCGACTCCGCTTCGGTGGTCGCGCTGCTCACCATCGAGTCCGCCTGCTCCTTGGCCTCATGCAGCAGCGAATCGCGTGCGTCGAGCACGTCCTGGGCGTCGTCGAGTTCGCCCGGGATCGCGTCCTTGATGTCGTCGATCAGTTCCAGCACGTCGCCGCGGGGCACCACGCAACCCGCCGTCATCGGCACGCCGCGCGCTTCTTCGACAATGGCGCCCAGTTCGTCAAGCGCTTCGAACACTCGGTACACGGCGATACCCTCCAGGCGTAGTTGTTGTTACCAGTTGTTACCAGTAGTCACCATTGTTAACCATTGTGCCTGGTGTTACGCCTGTGACTGCGTTGCGTACCCGGTGTGTCGAGTTTTGCCCGCACCTGCGTTCCCCCGCGGTCACGGCAGTGCGATCGAACAACCGCCGCTACCAGCGGCTACGAGGTTGTCGCGTCGACGGTACCCTGACCCGGTGGTAGCTGGAATGCCCGGAATGCCCCGAATCAGCCGAGGGCGGCCATGACAGCTGGCTCAGCGACACCGGAACCGGCACAGCAACAGGACTATCCGGCCGGGTCCGGCGGGCAACCGTCGCCTGCCGACAGTGCCGATATAGGCCGGCTGCTGCTGCGCTGCCCTGACCGTCACGGCATCATCGCCGCAGTCAGCGGGTTTC
>NZ_JBYCLE010000226.1:0-5140 GCF_057473765.1 Mycobacterium sp. TH-M106
CCAACCCCAGCACCCGCTCCAGGCCGGCGGTTAGGGCGTCGAAGGCCCCGGTGACCTCTTCCCGACTACTACCCGAACGCATATTCGAATAGTAGACAGACCCACCGACAAGCGCGGCCGACATCGACAACCCGCTGGTCAGGTAGCCAATGATGCTCTCCGCCACGCACGCCGGCTTGACCGCACCCTCGACCGACACCGTGGTCGACAACCTCACCTGCTATCCGCGGTCAGAGGTCTGCGACTGGGTTTTGGAGTGCCGTCACACCCGCATCAAAGTCCGAAACTCAAGATTTACGCTCGTGTACCAACAATTGGTATTATTCGTTCGTGACGAAGAACACGTCCTTCCTCCTCGACGAGCATCACCGAGCCTTCATCGACGGCGAGATCGCGGCGGGCCGTTATCGGTCAGCCAGTGATGTCATCCGTTCCGCGTTGCGGCTGCTCGAGGATCGCGAAACTCAGCTGCGCGCATTGCGCGAGGCTCTCGAGGCCGGCGAACGTAGCGGCGAGTCGACGCCGTTCGACTTCGACGCCTTCCTCGGCCGCAAGCGGGCCGAGGTCTCGCGTGGTCGGTGAGTAGCCGGTACCTTCTCGCCCCTGCCGCGCAGGCAGACCTGGAACAGATCTGGGATTACACCCATGACCGTTGGGGTACCGACCAGGCCGAGGCGTATCTGCGGGAACTTCGACACGCCGTCGACCGTGCCGCGGCAAATCCGTGGATCGGCAGAGCCTGCGATGAGATCCGCCCCGGCTATCGCAAACTCTCGGCCGGGTCACACACGCTGTTCTATCGGGTCACCGCCGAAGGTGTTATCGACGTCGTGCGCGTCCTGCACCAACGCATGGACGTCGACCGCCACCTCTGACTTTCTCGGCTGCCACCGGTCGTTCCCCCCGTCCGGCCGGCGCCACCTGCACAACGTCCTCAGGCGTGGTCCGACCGCCCCACACCGACTAGCCTCAATGGCGCAATGACTACCACCGAACCCGACCAGATCAAAGCCCGGATCGAGGAGCTGCTCGCCGAGCTGCCCGGTGACGCCGAACTCACCGAATTGCCCGCAACTGCCGACCTCGAGGAGCTGGCCCGCCGTCTGGAGGAAGCCCACGACATGCTGGTGCGCGCGCTGGAATCGGTGGAGAAAGGCTGAGTGCGTGTGCCCCGGCGCGCCCGCGTCGACGCCGAACTGGTCCGGCGCGGACTGGCGCGCTCCCGCGGGCAGGCCGCCGAGTTGATCGACGCCGGTAAGGTCACCGTCGACGGCATCCCAGCGGTCAAGGCGGCCACCGCCGTCACCCCCGCGGCGAATCTCGTCGTCGCCGCCGACGGGGAACGCAGCTGGGTGTCGCGCGGAGCGTACAAGCTCATCGGCGCGCTGGATGCTTTCGGAATCGCCGTGCAGGAGCGGCGTTGCCTGGATGCCGGCGCGTCAACCGGCGGATTCACCGAGGTGCTGCTCGAACGCGGAGCCGCCCACGTGGACGCCGTCGACGTCGGATACGGACAGCTGGCCTGGTCGCTGCGCACCGATCCGCGGGTGAGCGTCCATGAACGAACCAACGTGCGTGACCTGTCGCCGGATGTCATCGCCGGCCCGGCCGAGTTGATCGTCGCCGACCTGTCGTTCATCTCGCTGAAAACCGTGTTGCCCGCGCTGATTGGCTGTGCGTCACCGGACGCCGATATCGTTCCCATGGTGAAGCCGCAGTTTGAGGTGGGGCGAGGGCAGGTGGGCGCCGGCGGGGTGGTGACTGACCCGCAGCTGCGCGCCGCTGCGGTGCTGGCCGTCGCGCACCGCGCCGAGCAGCTGGGGTGGCACAGTGCCGGCGTCATCGCCAGCGCGCTGCCGGGGCCGTCCGGCAATGTCGAATACTTCCTGTGGCTGCGTGCTCTGCCCTGCCACCGGTTGACCGGCGACACGCTGCGCCGAGCCGTGGCCGACGCCGTCGCGAAGGGTCCGCAGTGAGCACCAGAAGCGACAAACGCACCGTTCTGCTGGTGGTCCACACCGGGCGGGACGAGGCGACCGACACCGCACGCCGGGTGGAGAAAGTCCTGGGCGACCACGACGTGGCGTTGCGGGTGCTCTCGGCCGAGGCGGTCAACAAGGGGTCGCTGCACCTGGCGCCCGACGACATGCGCGCGCTGGGCGTCGACATCGAGGTGGTCGACGCGGATCGTCGCGCCGCCGAGGGCTGCGAGCTGGTGCTGGTGCTCGGCGGCGACGGCACGTTCCTGCGGGCGGCCGAACTGGCCCGCGACGCCGACATTCCGGTGCTCGGTGTCAACCTGGGCAGAATCGGCTTCCTGGCCGAAGCCGAGGCCCAGACCATCGACGCGGTGCTCGATCATGTCATCGCCCGCGACTATCGGGTCGAGACTCGCATGACGTTGGACGTGGTGGTGCGGGCAGCCGGCCAGGTCGTCGAGCGTGGCTGGGCGCTCAACGAGGCCAGCATGGAAAAAGCCCCCCGCCTCGGCGTGCTTGGTGTGGTCGTCGAGGTGGACGGCCGGCCGGTGTCGGCGTTCGGCTGCGACGGGGTGCTGGTGTCGACACCGACCGGGTCCACCGCGTACGCGTTCTCGGCGGGCGGCCCGGTGCTCTGGCCCGACCTGGAAGCGATCCTGGTGGTGCCCAACAACGCGCACGCGCTGTTCGGCCGGCCGATGGTGACCAGTCCGAACTCTGTCATCGCGATCGAGGTGGAGACCGGTGGTCACAGTGCGCTGGTGTTCTGCGACGGCCGCCGGGAGATGGTGGTGCCGCCCGGCGGGCGGTTGGAGGTGCGCCGCTCCGACACACCGGTGAAATGGGCGCGGCTGGACAGCGTGCCGTTCACCGACCGATTGGTGCGCAAGTTCCGGCTGCCGGTCACCGGGTGGCGCGGGCAGTAGCGGTCAGTGGCGGAGCTGCGCAGGTGCTGACCGAGATCCGGATCGAATCGCTGGGGGCGATCAGCGCGGCCACCGCCGAGTTCGACCGTGGCCTGACCGTTCTGACCGGCGAGACCGGTGCCGGCAAGACCATGGTGGTGACCGGGCTGCACCTGCTCGGTGGTGCCCGCGCCGACGCCGGCCGGGTGCGCTCAGGTGCGGCCCGTGCGGTGGTGGAAGGCCGCTTCGTCACCGCCGACCTTACAGATTCCGCGGCGGCGCAGATCGAGCAGATTCTGGACGCGTCGGGCGCCGAGCGCGACGAGGACGGCAGCGTGATCGCGTTGCGTTCGGTCAGCGACGACGGGCGCTCGCGGGCCTACCTCGGTGGCCGCGGCGTACCCGCCAAGTCGCTGAACGGTTTCACCGCGGGGCTGCTCACCCTGCACGGCCAGAACGACCAGCTACGACTGATGCGGCCCGAAGAACAGCGGGCAGCGCTCGACAAGTTCGCCGGTGTCGCGCCGCTGCTGGAGCAGTACCAGGCCCTGCATCGCACCTGGCAGTCGACGCGACGTGACCTGGCCGACCGGCGTGGCCGGGCCCGCGAACTCGCCCAGGAGGCCGACCGGCTGAGCTTCGCGCTGCACGAGATCGACGCCGCCGACCCGCAGCCCGGCGAGGACGACGCGCTGGCCGTCGACATCCGGCGGCTCTCCGAACTTGACACGCTGCGCGCGGCGGCAGCCACCACGCGTGCGGCGCTGGCCGGGGTGTCGGACCTAGCAGGCGACCTGGCGGGCGACCTGGTAGGCGAAGAGACGGCGATGGGACCGACGTCGGCCACCGATAGGCTGGGGCAGGCGAAGTCGGCCCTGGACAGCACCGATGACGTCGCGCTGCGGGCACTGGGCGAACAGCTCGGCGAGGCGCTCACGGTGGTCGGCGACGTGGCCCGCGAACTCGGCGGTTACCTCAGCGAGCTGCCCGTTGACGCCGGCGCGTTGGACGCCAAGCTGGCCCGGCAGGCCGAGCTGCGCACGCTGACCCGGAAATATGCCTCCGACATCAGCGGTGTGCTGCAGTGGGCTCGTAATGCCCGCGACCGGTTGGCCCAGCTCGACGTGTCGGAAGAAGCGCTGGGGGAGCTGGCACGCCGCTACGACGAGCTGACCGCTCGGCTGCTGCGGGCCGCCGTCGACCTCAGCGAGGCACGCAACAAGGCCGCGGCCGGGTTGGCCCAGGCCGTCACCGCCGAACTGTCCGGGCTGGCGATGGCCGATGCCGAGTTCACCGTCAAGCTAGCCAACTCGCCAGCGGCCGGTGATGGCTCGGCTGATGAAGCCGCGCTGATGCTGCCGTCGGGTGTGACCGTGCACGCCGGCGCCGACGGCATCGACCAGGTGGAGTTCGGGTTCGCCGCGCACCGGGGAATGACGGTGATGCCGCTGGCCAAGAGTGCCTCGGGGGGCGAGCTTTCCCGGGTGATGCTGGCGCTGGAGGTGGTGCTGGCGACGTCGTCGCCGCACTCGGTGGGTGCCACGATGGTGTTCGACGAGGTCGACGCCGGGGTGGGCGGCCGGGCGGCGGTGCAGATCGGGCGGCGGTTGGCACGGCTGGCCCGTACCCACCAGGTCATCGTGGTGACGCATCTGCCTCAGGTCGCCGCGTACGCCGACGCGCACCTGGTGGTCGACAGCGCCGGGCCCGACGGCGCCAGCGGCGTGCGACCCCTCGACGACGACGATCGGATCGCCGAGCTGGCTCGGATGCTGGCCGGGTTGGGGGAGTCCGACACCGGGCGGGCACACGCGCGGGAACTGCTCGCCGCCGCCCGAAACGACCGGAACGACCGGAAGGACCGGGGGCCAGGCCGATAAACCTCGGGACGCATGTGACAATACGAAATTACTGAGGCTGTTGTTACGGCGCGCCTCCGAGCGTCTGACGGGTTTCCCGGACAGAATCGCCCCATGAGGATGTCTGCGCTGCTGTCCCGTCACACGTCCCGGCCGGGCGTGGTCGGCACCGCTCGGGTCGACCGCGACGTGGACCGTCTGCTACGGCGGGTCGGACGCGGGGACATCGTGGTCCTCGACATCCTCGACTTGGACCGGATCACCGCCGACGCGCTGGTCGACGCCGAGATCGCCGGCGTTGTCAACGCGTCGTCGTCGATCTCCGGGCGCTACCCCAATCTCGGTCCGGAGGTGCTGGTCGGCAACGGCATCACGCTGATCGACGACGCTGGGCCGA
>NZ_JBYCLE010000227.1:0-3854 GCF_057473765.1 Mycobacterium sp. TH-M106
AGCTGGGCAGATCTCGTGACCGTCAGCGGGCAGTTTTCATGACCGCCACCGGGCACTTATATGGCCGCCACTGGGCAGTTTGCCGTGGCCGCCAACACGGCCCGTCGGTTCGCTGCGCAGGCAGCTTTATGCCAGGCTATCAGCGCACATGCCGCAGCGATTCACAAGATGCTTGTGAACACCCCTGACGTCACCGCTGGTTCGGATGCGGGCCACCGAGGCCCACGACATCCTTCGAAGGAGGGGCACTGTTGGATTTCGCAGCATTGCCACCAGAGGTCAACTCGTCGCGCATGTATACCGGTCCCGGGTCGGGACCGATGCTGGCAGCAGCAGCGGCTTGGGACGCGCTGGCCGCCGAGTTGGAGTTCGTCGCGGTCGGCTACGCCTCGGTGATGTCGGAGCTGACCGGCCAGGTGTGGTCGGGCCCGGCATCAGCGGCGATGACGGCCGCGGCCGCACCATATGTGGTGTGGCTGCATGACACCGCCGCCCAGGCCGCACAGACCGCCACGCAGGCCAAGGCGGCGGCAGCGGCTTACGAGGCTGCCTACGCGATGACGGTGCCCCCGCCGGTGGTCGCGGCCAACCGGTCGCTGTTGATGGCGCTGGTCGCGACCAACTTCTTCGGGCAGAACACCTCGGCGATCGCGGCGACCGAGGCACACTACGCCGAGATGTGGGCCCAAGATGCTGCCGCCATGCACGGTTACGCCGGCGCCGCGTCGTCGGCGACCGCGTTGCCCGCGTTCAACGAGCCGCCACCCACCACCAACCCGGCCGGGCAAGGCGCCCAGGCCGTAGCGCAGCTGACCAAGGCGCTGCCCGCCGCGCTGCACCAGCTTGCTCCGACCGAGGCGGCGACAGCCTCGGCAGATGCTCCATTCTTCCCGTTCATCAGCTCGACGACGTTCTTGGACTCCACGGCGTTGTTCGCCACGGCACCCGTCTTCGGCATCAACGGCCTGCTGGGCCCCACGTTGTTCGGTCAGAACTCGTTTTTCCTCGCCAACATTGCGTTCCGGACTAACTCGCAGGTCAATCTGTACACCAGGATCACCGGGATAATCACAAGTACGCGGCGGCAGGCCGATGCGGCCCAGCGATTCGC
This sequence comes from Mycobacterium sp. TH-M106, assembly GCF_057473765.1. Taxonomy (NCBI): domain Bacteria; kingdom Bacillati; phylum Actinomycetota; class Actinomycetes; order Mycobacteriales; family Mycobacteriaceae; genus Mycobacterium; species Mycobacterium sp. TH-M106. The sequence continues at coordinate 1,112 of NZ_JBYCLE010000227.1, forward strand.
CGAAGAGGCCGCTGCCGAGCTTACTGCCGGGCTCGGATCGGCCGGCTCGGTGTCGGCGGGAATAGGCCAGGCCGAGGCGGTGGGGGCGTTGTCGGTGCCGCCGAGTTGGGCCGGCGACCCCGTGCCGGTGCGCCCGGCCGCGCTGTCGTTGCCCGGCGCCGGCGCCGCTGTCGCCGCCGCTCCCCCACCGGAGCCGACGCCGGGCATGACGTTCAGCCAGGCGCTGATGAGTGCGCTGTCGAAGAACACCGCCGACTCCGCTGACCCGAAGTCGAAACCGGTGATCGTGCGTAACCCGGCCTCCGAACGTGCCGGGCGATCAACCACCCGAAGTTGAGCGAAAGAAAAGGAGCCCAGACATGGATTTTGGAGCACTGCCACCGGAGGTCAACTCCGCCAGGCTGTACTCGGGTCCCGGATCGGCCTCGCTGCTGGCCGCCGCGACAGCCTGGGACGGATTGGCCAAAGAGCTGGGTTTTTCCGCTGCCGCCTATTCCTCGGTGATCGCCAATCTGACCCACGCGGGATGGCAGGGCCCGGCGTCGACGGTGATGGCGGGTGCGGTCGCCCCCTATGTGGCGTGGCTGCACGACACCGCCGCGCAGGCGACGCAGACCGCTGCGGCGGCCAGGGCCACCGGGGGTGCCTACGAGACGGCGTTTGCCGCCGTGGTGCCGCCGCCGCTGATCGAAGCCAACCGGACCCGGCTGGCGTCGCTGGTCGCAACGAACTTCTTCGGGCAGAACAGCCCGGCCATCGCGGCGACCGAAGCTGCCTACGACGAGATGTGGGCTCAAGATGCCGCGGTGATGTACGGCTACGCCGACTCCTCGGCATCCGCGTCACAGCTGACACCGTTTAGTCAGCCGCCGCAAACCACCCAGCCGGGCGGACAGGCGGCCCAAGCCGCGGCCCTCGCCCAGGCCGCCGCCGTCGGCGCCGGCCACGCCCAAGCCGCCGCCAGCAGTCCGCAGCTGGCGTCCGGGCTCACCACCGCCCTGCAGGGTCTGGCGTCCTCGCCGTCGTCGTCCTCGTCGGGGATCGTGCCCGTGATCGCCGGGGTGCCGATCACCGACTATGAGATATTCGTCGCCGGCTCGGCCTTGTCGATCAACGACGAGACCTGGCGTCTTATCGCGTTGGCGACCAGGCTCACCGGCTTTAACACAGCCGCGCTGCGCGACTTCGCCAGGGGGAACGGGCCGTTCGATCCCATCTTCGGGATCCCGCTGCCAGAGATAGCCACCACCGCCTCGGCGACCTCGGCGACCTCGGCGACCTCGGCAGTGGTGGGCCGGGCCAGCGTCGTCGGCGCTTTGTCGGTGCCGCCAAGCTGGGCCGCGACCACCGCTTCGGCGGTAGACACCGCGGTGGACGCGGCGCCAGGGACAGTGTCGAATGCCGGCGCCGCTGCAGAGGACTTTGCCGGCATGCCCGGAAGCATGCTGTTCGGCGAGACCCTGCTGGGAACGTTGGCCGGACGGGCGATCAGCGCTACCGCCGCCAAATCGCGCAACCATAAGGCCAACAAGGTCGTCCCGCGCTCCCCAGCCGGCGGATGATCTCGGGTTGCAGCGGCACACCCGCACCGACAATTGCGGAAGTCGGGTCTGGGTACCCAGCGGTTGGCTCAGGCGTCCAACCGGGTGAATTGGTCCTGGCGGTACTGCTCGACGCAGGCGGCGCGCCGAATCTTGCCGCTCGTTGTGGTGGGAATCGACCCGGGCGATACCAGAACGAGGTCCGCGACGTTCAGACCGTGCACAGTGGAGATCGCGGCGGTGACATCGCTTTTGACGCGGGCGAGCCGGCGCATCGCCTCCTCGTCGGAATCACCTCGCTTCTTGAGCTCGACGACGGTGACCAGCTTCTCGGTGCCGTCCACCGGGACCGATATCGCCGCAACCCGGCCACCTGTGACCTCTTGGACCGTCGCCTCGACGTCCTCGGGGTAGTGATTACGCCCGTGGATGATCAGCATGTCCTTGATCCGGCCGACGATGTACAGCTCATCGGAGAAAACGAAACCTTGGTCGCCGGTTCTCAGCCAAGGCCCGTCGGGGGTGCCCGGTGACGGGTCGACAAGTATTGCGCCGAAGCAGCGCTGCTCCTCGCGGGGTTTACGCCAGTAGCCGTCGGCGACGTTGGCGCCGTGAACCCAGATCTCGCCGACCAGGCCGTGCGGGCACTCACGGTGTGTGTAGGAGTCGACGATCCGCAGGGTAGGTGAGCGCGGCACCGTGTATGTGACCAGCTCTGTGCCGGTCCCCGCCGCACACCGCCGAGCGCGCCCGGCGGATAGCTCCCCGATATCGAAGTGAACCGCTTCCGATGATTCACCCCGGGTGCCGGCCGCCACGAAGACGGTTGCCTCCGCCAAGCCATAGGAAGGACGCACCATGTGGTCCCGGAAATTGACGTGAGCAAACCGATCGACGAAGCGTTGCAGTGTGGCCGGCTGGACACGTTCGGCGCCGCAGATGATGCCCAGCACCCCGCTGAGGTCGAGCCCAGCCAGGTCACTGTCGGTTGTTTTGCGGGCGGCCACGTCGAAGGCGAAGTTCGGCGCCGCTGAAAACGGATGAGGAGCCGCGGCCAAAGATCGCATCCACCTGGCCGGCCTCTCCAGAAACGACATCGGACTGCTCAGCTCGGCGTGATAGCCACCCAGGATCGGTGCGCAGACTCCCAGCACCAAACCCATGTCATGGTAAAAAGGCAACCACGAAACAATTGTCGTATT
>NZ_JBYCLE010000228.1:0-1892 GCF_057473765.1 Mycobacterium sp. TH-M106
CAGGTGCGGACACCATCTTCATCGGCGGGCCGGTGGTGACGGTGACGCCGTGGGCGCCGGAGGTTGAAGCGCTGGCGGTGACCGGCAGCCGGATCAGTGCGGTCGGAGCCAAATCAGACGTGCTGCGGCTGCGGGGGCCGCAGACCAGGGTCGTCGACCTGCGGGGGCGGGCGCTGCTGCCGGCGTTCGTGGAGCCGCACGGACACCCGTTCGAGATGGGCACCACACTGGCCCCGCCGGCCGTCGATGTGCGGCCGTTCACGGTTCCCACCGCGGGCGGAGTCTTCAGCAAGCTTGACGATGCCGTAGCGGACACGCCCAAAGGCCGCCCGATCCTCTTGACCGGTGTCGATCCGCTGCTGCAGACCGGCCTGCAGCCGTTCACCCGAACCGAGCTGGACAAGTTGGTGCCGAACAATCCGGTCGTCATCATCGCCAATAGCGAGCAGGCCGCCTACGGCAACACCGCCGCCTTCGCTGCGGCCGGTATCACCAAGGATTCGCCCAACCCGCCCGGAGCGGAGTTCGTGCACGGCCGCAATGGCGACCTCACCGGCGAAGTCCTCGAAGAGGGTGCGCTGATGGCGCTCACCGCGCCGATCCTCGCCACGATCACGGCCAACACGCGCGACAACGTCCGCTGGGCCTACAGCCGACTTGCCCAGGCCGGCTTCGCCACCGCCAGCGAACACTCCTACGACGCCAGGCGTCAGCGTGAAGTGTTCGAGCAGTTGGCGGCCGCCCCTGACTGCACGATGCGGATCCGCGCCTACGAGGTCGGCACCCCGGAGCTGGCGGCCGATTCGGGCAACGTGCGCGGCAGGCGGGCCGGCGCCGAGGTGTTGTTCAGCAAAATCGGGATGAAGCTGTGGGCCGACGGTTCACCCTGGCAGGGCAACATCTTCACCACATTTCCCTACCTGACGAACGCGACGACGGCCCAGATGGATCTGGGGCCGGACCACCGCGGCGGAATGAACTACACCCCTGCGCAGATCGAGGAGCTGGCAGCGGCGTTCGTCGGTCAGGGCTGGCAGCTGTCGTGTCATGCGCAGGGCGACGCCACGGTCGGGGTCGTGCTGGACGCCTTCGACAAGATTCAGGTACCGCCGGTGCTGCGGCCGCGGCTGGAGCACGTCGGCGCCATGCGCCCCGACCAGTTCGTACGGGCGGCGACGATGGGTGTCAGCGCCAGTTTGTTCATCGAGCAGGTCTACTACTGGGGAGATGTGCTGGTGGACAAGCTCTTCGGGCCCGAGCATGGCGCGCGGTGGATGGCGGCCAAGTCGGCGCTGGACGCCGGTGTGCGCATGTCGTTTCACAACGATGGCATCGTCACCCCACCGGATCCGATCGGCAACATCGCTACCGCGGTGACCCGGGTGGCCAAGGGCAGCGGCCGGAAGCTGGCCCCGGAGCAGCGCATCGATATCGACGCGGCGATCAAGGCGCAGACGCTGGATGCTGCCTGGCAGCTGCGCCTCGATGGGGAAACCGGCAGCCTGGAAACCGGCAAATGCGCAGATCTGGTCGTGCTGTCCGGGAATCCGCGGCGCGTGCCGCCGGAGCAGCTGCGCGACGTGGGGGTTGAGGCGACGTTTCTGATGGGGCGACAGACCTACGGGGAGGTGCTGGGCTGAACCCACCCCGTTGGCAGCGGATCGGGTCGCGCTGATCTCCTCCCGAACGGTGCGCTATGCTGTCGAACAACGTTGGCGTCCTGAACGCTAGGTGCCGACAACGTCGTGGAATCTCCGTCATCCATCGGCCCCGGCCGCAGCCAACCAGCCGCGGAACTCCGAAACCAGATGATCCGTGCACCCAGCACAGGCTTTTCTCGCGGCGATCGATTTTGCCCACCGGCAATCTCGCCACCTTGTGCTGACTGCGCG
>NZ_JBYCLE010000229.1:0-6266 GCF_057473765.1 Mycobacterium sp. TH-M106
AGGCGCACAACGCGCAGAACCGCACCCTGTTGGTGCAGCTCGACGAGGCGTTCTGCCGGGCCGAGGCCGACGACACTGTTCGGGTGGTGATCCTGGCCGCACGCGGAAAGAACTTCTCGGCCGGCCACGATCTGGGATCGGAAGCGGCACTGGCCGAACGCCAGCCGGGCCCGGCGCAACACCCGACCTTCCGGTCGCACGGCGCCACCCGGGGATCGGTGGCGGAGAAGACCTACTTGCAGGAGTGGCACTTTTACTTCCAGAACACCTGCCGGTGGCGGGAGCTGCGCAAGATCACCATCGCCCAGGTGCAGGGCAACGCCATCTCGGCTGGCCTGATGCTGGTCTGGGCTTGCGATTTGATTGTGGCCGCCGACAACGCGAAATTTTCCGACGTGGTCGGTGTGCGGCTGGGCATGCCCGGAGTGGAATACTATGCGCACCCTTGGGAATTCGGCCCGCGCAAAACCAAAGAGCTGCTGTTGACCGGTGATTCCATCGACGCGGACGAGGCTTACCGGCTGGGTATGGTGTCCAAGGTGTTCCCGCGCGACGAGTTGGCGGACAAAACCCTGGAGTTCGCCCGGCGCATCGCGCAACTCCCCACGATGGCAGCGTTGCTGATCAAGGATTCGGTGAATGCCGCCACCGACGCGATGGGCTTCGCCGAGGCGCTGCGGCACGGCTTCCACGTCCATCAGCTGGGGCACGCGCACTGGGCGAGCCATAACGAGAACAAGTACCCGGTGGCGCTGCCGCCCGAGGTCGAGGACTGGCGTACGGCGAAACCGACGCGATTGGCCAGCCGCGACACACCGTAGCCGACCCGCGGGCACGATGGGAAACGACATGAAGCGCCTTGGTGACCGTAGGATCCTGGTGACCGGCGCCGCGTCCGGGATCGGGCAGGCCACCGCGTTGCGACTGCTGGACGAGGGTGCGGTGGTGGTCGCCGCGGATGTCAACGCGGCGGGGTTGGCCGAGACCCGGGCTGCGGGGTCAGCAGACCGGCTGACGACGTTAGAGATCGACGTCGGCGACGAACAGTCGGTGGTCGACGGGGTCCGGTCGGCTGTCGAAACGCTGGGCGGGTTGGACTGCCTGGTCAACGCCGCCGGCATGCTGCGCGCGGCGCACACCCACGACATGAGCCTGCAGCTGTGGAACCAGATCATCGGCGTCAACCTCACCGGCACCTTCCTGATGGTCCGGGAGGCACTGCCGGCGCTGCTAGCGAACGCCAGCAGCGCGGTCGTGAACTTCAGCTCGACCTCGGCGGCGTTCGCGCACCCTTACATGGCTGCCTACGCCGCCAGCAAGGGCGGGATCCAGTCCTTCACCCATGCGCTGGCGCTGGAGTACGGCAAACAGGGTTTACGTGCCGTTTCGGTGGCGCCGGGCAGCATCAAATCGGGGATCACCGACGCGACCGCCGGCTATCTGCCGCCCGACTCCGACTGGTCGCTGCTGGCCGGGCTCTCGCCCATCCTGCCCACCACATTGAAATCCAGCGGTGCCCCGATGGCTGACCCCGCGGCGGTGGCCGGCGTGGTCGCGATGCTGGTCTCCGACGACGGCGCGTTCATCACCGGGACCGAGATCCGTGTCGACGGCGGCACGCACGCGTGACCGGCGAATGGGGAGCCACATGTCGTCAGAGCTGAGCTACGAAGGGACCCTCCGGGAGGTCGCCACCGAGCCGGGGGTGCTGCGTTACCACGATGCCGGTGACGGTCCTCCGTTGCTGATGCTGCACGGTTCCGGGGCCGGTGTGACGGGGTGGCGCAACTTCCGTGGCGTGCTGGCTGCGTTCGCCGAGCATTTCCGTTGCCTGATACCGGAATTCCCCGGCTTCGGGGTCAGCGACGACTTCGGGGGCCACCCGATGCTGACGGCATTCGATGCGCTGGCCCGGTTCGTCGACGCGTTGCAACTGGATACCGTCGACATCGTCGGCAACTCGATGGGCGGCGGTGTCGGGGTCAACTTCGCCATCGGCCGGCCGGAGAAGGTCCGTCGATTGGTGACGATCGGCGGTATAGGCATGAACCTGTTGAGCCCGGAGCCGACGGAGGGCATCCGGCTGTTGCAGGAGTTCACCGAGAACCCCACTCGCGACCGGTTGGTCCAGTGGCTGCACTCGATGGTGTATGACCCCGCGGTAGTGACCGAGGAGCTCATCGAGGAGCGCTGGCAGGCGGCCACCGATCCCGAGACGCTGGCCAGCGCACGGCGGATGTACGGCAAAGAGGCCTTCGCTGCGATGGTCGCGGCGATGTGGTCCGCCAAGCGGCCGCCACCTTGGGCAATGCTGCACCGGGTCGCGGCGCCGACGTTAATCACCTGGGGCCGCGACGACCGGGTGAGCCCGCTGGACATGGCGCTGATCCCGATGCGAGCGATTCCGAACGCCGAGTTTCACGTGTTTCCCAACTGCGGGCACTGGACGATGGTCGAGGCGAAGGACGCCTTCGAAAGCGTGGTCTTGGGCTTCCTGCTGCGCGACTGAGCCGCCGATCACCTCGGATCAACGACTCAGCAGGCAAGTCAACGTGATTGGTCTGTAGGCAGCAGCCTGAACGCTGATCCCCATAAGGGCCGGATGGCGCGAAAGTGCTCGTCGACGCTGAGTAGATCGACGCTACGATAGCGTGCCGCAATCACTGCCACCGAAGCGTCCGCGATCCCGACGCGCATGTCCGCATAGGTGTTCACGACATCGACTGCCGACTCCATGTCCTCGTCGTCGAAACCCACCAGCCGGTAGACCCTGTCAATCACCTCTGTCAGGAACATCGACTCAGCACGTCCACCCAGCCGTTTGGACACGAGGTAGTCGGTCTCGGCCAGGATCAGCGGTGACAGCAAAAGCGGGCCATCGTATTCGTCGATCGCTCGATGCGCAGCGTCGTGGTAGCTATCCGAGGAGTCCAGCAACGCATACAGCCCACCGGTGTCCAGGACGATCACTCACCGAACCCCTCGGCGAGGATTTCGTCTACCTGTTGAGAGGTGTCCGGGTGTCCGCTGGCGCCAAGGGGTCGCGGCCGGCGTGGAGGCCGATCATCATCGACGACCAAGCGCTCCACGGCAGCACGGATCAACGCAGCGCGCGAGCGACCACGTCGCCTGGACATCTCGATGAGCCGACGTTCGGTGACATCGTCGAGGTAGATGGTCGTTTTTTTCACAGTGCCACACTACCGTGTATATGGCATGCCAGCTATCTGGTGAAGTATACCGCCCGGGAATCGTCACATGAAGCACGCAAGGAACCGACAAGCGCCAGTGCCTGCGGTGTCGAGACGCGAATTCGTCAAATACGGTCTGGGCACGACGGCACTACTGGGCTTGGGGGCAATGGCTGGGGGTCTTGGTGCGCAGCGGGCAGCAGCAGCCAACATCAGGCTGATCGATTTCGCGGATCGGTTGGTCCCGCCGGATGCGATCACATCGGCGGGCTTTGACGGCGCGCTGGTGTACGTGGCCGAGTCACGGCCAGGTGCGAACTTCGATTTCAAACCCGTCACCCGCGAGTACACGGATGCGCTGCGCGCGACGGGGCTGACCATCGTCAGCTGCTACCAATACGGAAAACCCGGCTGGCCTGCCTCGCCGTCGGACTACACCCGCGGGTACGACGGCGGCGCGGCAGACGCCCGGACGGCGCTGCGGCTCCACGCCGCAGCCGGGGGTCCCGATTCGGCGCCGATCTTCTTCAGCATCGATGAGGATATCGACCTCGACACCTGGAAAAACGTTGCTGTGGAGTGGGTTCGGGGAATCAACTCGGTACTGGGCGTCGGCCGCACCGGAATTTATGGCCATAACCGGGTGTGCGCGTGGGCGATCGGCGACGACGTGATCGGACACTCAACCACTGTGGGCCACCGGTGGGCATGGCAGACGATGGGGTGGTCCCATGGCGAGCGCGAACCTGCAGCCGTGCTGTATCAGTCGGTGATCGTCGACGCGACTCACCCCGGTGTCGTCCTGGACGGGGTGCACGTCGATGTGGACGACGCCCTCGCGGCTGATTACGGGCAGTGGGGTTTGCCTCGGTAGCGCAGCGGTCGGCTACGCCGGCCGGAGGATCGCGACGAGGAAGTCGGAGTCATCGGTGAACGGGCGAAGATCCCAGGTGGACAGCAGCAGATCGGGCACGAGCCCGGCATCTGCCGCGTCGTCGAAGAACTCGGCGAAGTCGTAGCCGCGGCCGGTGCCGAACCCGATCACCGCCCGGCCACCGTCCCCGAGGTGGGCACGCACCCGGTCCAGCACCTGGACTCGTGTGCTCGGGGCGAGAAATGTCATAACGTTTCCGGCCAGCAGAGCTACGTCGAACGGCTCGGCGATGCCGCGCGCGGGCAAGTCGAGCTCAGCGAGGTCGCCGACCAGCCAGCGTGGCCCGGGATGATCCTGTTCGGCTGCCTCGATGAGCGCCGGATCGACGTCGACACCGACAACGTGGTGACCAGCCGCGGTCAGAAAGCCGCCCAACCGGCCGGGGCCGCAGCCGGCATCGAGGATGTGGGCGCCGCGGGGCACCATCGCGTCGACGAAGCGAGCCTCGCCAGCCAGATCCTTGCCGGCGCGCGCCATGGAACGGAAGCGCTCGATGTACCAGTGCGAATGCCCGGGATCTCGCGCAACCTTCTGCATCCAGATGCTCTGCTCGGCCATACGAGCATTGTCGCAGGAGATGACCTGGGTCGGCTGGCGCGTGGGTGACCGATGCTGCTTGCTTCCGAAGCGCACCTCACGACCGTCTGTCAGGTTTCGGTGATGGGTCGGGTGCGAGGCTGCCGTCGGGGGCGATGTGGGCGAAGATCTGCTGGACCAGTGTGAGGACGTGCGGGTCATCGACGGTGTAGATGTGGCGCCGGCTTTCTCGGCGTGCGCTGATGAGGCCGGCGAGGCGCAGCTTGGCGAGGTGCTGGCTCATGGTGGCCACCCCGACGCCGGCCCGGTCGGCCAGGGTGGTCACGTCGTGCACGTCTTGGGCGGCCAGCCATAGCACGTGCAGCCGCGTCGGGTTGCCAAGCAACGCGAATGTGGCTGCAGCTGACGTGAGCTGCGGACCGGTAGGTTCGGTGTGGGCAATGGCCGGATTGGTGGTTTCGGCTGGCCGTTGTTGTGGTTTTGCCATGTCTGCGTCCATTCTGACGCACCTCCAACGAGCGGATTCGACCAACCGAAATATTTCAACATTTGCGAATATGACGAAATGGCTGGCACGATGGTGAGCGGTCCGAACGGAGGTCCAACGCCCGATCGGCGTGCGGGTGAGATGCGGGCGAGAAAGGCAGAGGCCCTCGTGGTGCATATCGCGCTGCTGATCGCCTGCGCGGTGGCGATTTATCTGTCGTGCGAGTGGTTCGTCAATGCCGTGGAATGGCTGGGCCACCGGCTCAACGTCAAGACGATGGCGGTGGGCACCATCCTGGCCGCGTTTGGCACAGCGTTGCCGGAATCGGTGGTCACGCTGGTCGCCGTCACCACCGGACCGACCGCTCAGATCCGCAACATCGGGGTGGGCGCCGCGATGGGCGGTCCGCTGGTACTGGCGACCGTCGCCTACGGGGTGACCGGGGTGATGCTGCTGGCCCGGCGCCGCACCGGTGGCCACGAACTGCTCATCAGCGGCGTCAGCGGCGTCAGCGGCGTCAGCGGCGCAGACCTCGAGCGCGCCATGTCAGAGTGCGACGCGCGCCGCGGCGCCGTGTTGGCCGATTCCCCGCAAGCGGCACACCTGGCCAATGATCAGTGCTGGTTTATGGCGGTGTTCGTGGTCAAAGTTGCTCTAGGTTTGGTGGCGTTCACGGTCAAGCCGTGGCTGGGGTTGCTATTTTTCGCCGTCTACGCCGTCTATTTTTGGCGGCAACTGCGCGGCGGACACCCGCCAGATCCCGACGACGAGGAGCAGCTGGCGCCACTCAAGCTGCAGCCGCGCGCCGCGGGACCGACCACCGCGGCGGTGGCCGCGCAAACTGTGGGCGCGTTGGTGGTCATCTTTGCGTCCTCGCAGCTGTTCGTGCGCCAGCTTGATGCCATCAGCCCGAGGCTCGGATTGTCCGGGGCCGTCACCGCATTGCTGCTGTCGCCGATTGCCACTGAGTTGCCCGAGATCATGAACGCGACCATCTGGGTGCGTCACGGCAAAACCCAACTGGCCCTGGCCAATATCTCCGGGGCGATGATGATCCAGGCAACCGTGCCCAGCGGCCTGGGTCTGCTGTTCACCGACTGGCGCTTCGACCACGCCC
>NZ_JBYCLE010000230.1:0-1914 GCF_057473765.1 Mycobacterium sp. TH-M106
CGCCGCTGCCCGACACGCCGTCACCGCGGCCGATGCCCAATTTCCCGATCACCGACATCCCGGGCCAGAACTCGGGCGGGCCGAACAACGGTGCCTAGCGCCGTGGCAGCAACCGGTGCAGGGCAGCCCAAGTCCGCCCGCAGGTTGTCGATCCAATACGGGACCGACCTCGCCGTGGCGTACGTCATCGGGCTGCTGGATGCGTCGGCCATCTTGATCCCGCTCGGCACTTACATCTCGGTGACCTTCGCCAGGAACGAAGCGGTGACGGTAGTGGTATTGGGCGTATTGGGTGTCGTCGGCGTCGCGGTGGCGGGCATGCTGAACGTCGCTCCCACGTTGCGATGGTTTGTCGCCGGGGAGGAACCCAACCCGGATCAGCAGGACGCCGCAATGAAGCTCGCGCGCCACCAGGCAACCATCCTGTTCGCGGCCTGGGGGGTGACGGGCGGAATCTCGCTGTTGGTGAATCGGTCTGCCGGAACGGCGCTGCTGGTGTCCATACTGCTCGGCATGCTGTTCGGTGGCTCGGCCGCCGCGGGCACCGGTCTGCTGCTCACGCAACGCATCGTGCGGCCGATCATGGGGGCCGCCGCGCGCGGCGGTGAGCCGCGGGTGGCGGTGCCCGGCGTGGCCGCGCGACTGATCATGCTGTGGTTCTTGTGCAGCGCGCTTCCCGTCGGCGTCATCGCCGTTTTCGTCGTCCTGCGCTCCCACGGCTGGCTCTTCCCGAAGTCCGCGTCGCTGGATGTGCCCATCCTGGTGGTGGCGCTGGCCGCCCTGCTCCTCGGGTTGCCCACGATGATCCTGACGTCGAGATCCATTTCGGACCCGCTCAGCGAGGTCGTCGACGCGATGGCCGAGGTTGAGCATGGCCGCATCGGCACCTATGTGGGGGTGTACGAACGCTCCCAAATCGGGCGTCTGCAAGCGGGATTCAACAGGATGGTCGCCGGGCTCGCCGAGCGGGACCGGCTGCGTGACCTGTTCGGGCGTCACGTCGGAGCCGACGTTGCGCAGCGTGCCATCGAAGAAGGCGCGTCGCTGTCGGGTGATGTGGTCGAGGCGGCCGTCCTGTTCATCGACCTGGTTGGCTCGACCCAGCTGGCCGAAAGCCGGCCCCCGCAAGAAGTGGCCAACGTGCTGAACGACTTCTTCCGGATCGTCGTCGACGCCGTCGACCAACATCAGGGGCTGATCAATAAATTCGCGGGCGACGCCGCACTGGCAGTCTTCGGGGCGCCGCTACGGACCGGTGAACCGGCGTCGGCCGCGCTGGCGACGGCTCGCGCGTTGGGCACCCAACTGCGTCGGCTTCCGGTCGTCGACTTCGGCATCGGGGTCTCGGCGGGCCGCGTCTTCGCCGGCAATATCGGTGCCGAAAACCGCTACGAGTACACGGTGATCGGCGATGCCGTCAACGAGGCCGCGCGGCTGGCCGACCTCGCCAAGACCTCCGACCGGCGGATCCTGTGTTCGGCCGCGGCCATAGACCGGGCCGGCGGGGACGAGCGGGCGCACTGGACCGAACGTTATTCCACCGTGCTGCGCGGGCGCTCCGAAGCGACCCACGTCTCGGCGCCCGCGGGCTAGCGACCAAGGGTCGCTAGCAACCGGCGGTGGGCTGCGCGGCGAGGTTCGCGACGGCCGGCAGTGGCCGGCGCGCGGTCAGGACCGCACGCACGAGCATGGCCGGGGTGGTCAGTGTGAGGGGGGAACGGTCGCGCGCGCCGACTGCGAGCACGGCGGCGGCTACTTTCGGGTCGCGAGCGGCGCCCGCGTAGAGCAGCCGCTGCACACTGTTGAGCCGGCGGGTCCGGCTGAAGTGGATGTTCATCATCTGATGCGGCGCCAGACTACGCCGGTGCCGGCGCTGGTAGCGGCGGGCAGCCGCGTCGATGTCGCCTGTGGTTC
>NZ_JBYCLE010000231.1:0-2482 GCF_057473765.1 Mycobacterium sp. TH-M106
GGATCCAAACTAGAACGTGTTACATTTCGACACAAGTCCCGCACAGTGGCGGAGAAAGGCGGACACCCGTGAGCGAGGCGCACGCCCTGGTCGAACAGCGCGGACACACCCTGGTCGTGACGCTGAACCGGCCGGCGTCGCGCAACGCGCTGAGCGGCGAAATGATGCAGATCATGGTCGAGGCGTGGGACCGGGCCGACCACGACGACGACATCAGGTCCGTCGTCCTGACCGGAGCGGGCGGGTATTTCTGTGCGGGCATGGACCTCAAAGCGGCCACCGCCAAGCCGCCCGGGGACTCGTTCAAGGACGGCAGCTATGACCCGTCGCGCATCGACGCACTGCTCAAGGGCCGCCGGCTGACCAAGCCGCTCATCGCCGCGGTGGAAGGACCCGCGATCGCCGGCGGCACCGAGATCCTGCAGGGCACCGACATCAGGGTGGCCGGGGAAAGCGCCACATTCGGCATCTCCGAGGCGCGCTGGAGCCTGTACCCGATGGGCGGCTCGGCGGTGCGGCTGGTGCGGCAGATTCCCTACACCATGGCCGCTGACCTGCTACTGACCGGTCGGCACATCACCGCCGCCGAGGCCCGGCAAATCGGATTGATCGGGCATGTCGTCGCCGACGGGCAGGCGTTAGCCAAGGCACTGGAGATCGCTGAATTGATCAACGGCAACGGCCCGCTGGCGGTCCAGGCGATCCTGCGGACGATCCGCGAAACAGAGGGCCTGCACGAGAACGAGGCGTTCGCGATCGACACCCGGATCGGGATCGAGGTGTTCTTGAGCGAGGACGCCAAGGAGGGACCCCGTGCGTTCGCCGAGAAACGGACGCCGAACTTCAAGGGCCGGTGACGCTAGAAAAGGCGACTGAGACATCCTGGATGAGGTCTGGCAGGTTCCGCACCAGTACGAACGCCTCCACGCCCAGCCCAACCGCCCCCAGCCCGGTGGCGACCGCCATGGGCATACCGATCGCGTCGGTGAGGTTACCTTCCTGCAGGAAGTTCGAGAAGATCGTTGCCATTTCGGCCGGCAACATCGTCGTCAGGGCATTGATGACATCGTTGGTCGATGACATCATCCCGTTGAGCGTCGACGCCACACCGCTGAGAGCGCCGACGATACCGGTGAGAGTCAGCGGGCCCGAATTGGTCGCTCCGTCATGCAGACCCGCGATCAGCTGGTCGATCGTGTCCGGTTGAACGCTCGCCGGGTCCTGCAGGTCGGTCATGAAGTTCTGGAACCCTTCCTGCGCCCCACTGACCAGGGCTGCAACGATCGCCTGGAACTGTTCGGCGCTGATGCTGGGGAACAGCCCGGCTGGAGTTCCCACATTCGCCGGTGTGGTCGACCAGCCGATATCGGGGTCGGCGCCATAACCCAGGTTGACCAGCACCTTCAAATCCGGTGCGAGCAGCGCGGCTATGGGCCGGCCGGCGAACAACCCGATGAGCTGCGCCAGCGGCAGTTCGTTCGGATCCTGGATGCCCAGGTAGGTGGTGCCGCCGTCGTATCCCGGAGTCGTCGCCAATACCTTGGCGTTCGCGATCTGTTCCGGGGTCAACCCGACACCGGGCGCCAGCAGTCCCTGGATGTACAGCGGGTGCACCAGCGCCATGCCGGCAACGGCATTGAGGTCCGACAAGAAATTGATCGGGTACCGCGGGAAGTCGGCGAACCCGTCGTATTCCAGGATGTAGATGGTGGTGGGAATGCCGGTGTTGGCCGGGGCCGCACCGCTGAACGTCAAACCTAGGCTCGGCAGGGTCGGGTTGGGATCCTGCGGAAGGTTGAAGCGCTCCAGGATGCCGCCGTTGGGGTTGCTGGGATCGCCGAGGCTGAGGAAGGTCAGCTTCCCATCATCGACGTTGACGCCGTCGAGTTCCCCGTTGTGGATGTCACGTTCCACCATCGCGTTGATCGTCGCGCTCTGCGAGACGCCGCCAACGAACACGTCGTGTCCGCCCTCGATCTGCTTCTTGATCTCGGTTTCCAGAATGGTGACACCCTGGGCCACCGACTCGTCGAACGGCAGCTGTGCGTTGATGCCCTCGATGGTCTGCAGCCCCTCGGGGGTGAACAGTCGCTCCACGGCGAAATCCCCGAACCCCATTGGGACGAGGTAGTTCTCGGCAGCGGTTTGAGTTAGGTCCACGGGCGGGATCGGGACGCCGCTGCCGCCCATCACCAACGCCACCCCCTGGCCCGGCAACGGCGGTGCATCGATAGGTATCGAGGAGTCGGTCAGCCGAATCTGGCTGCTGAACATGGTTTCACGCGCTAAACCGGGCACCAGCGTCACCGCCGACGGCAGCGCAAGCAGAGCGGTGCAGGCGACCGCCAGCGGTACAGCGGCCAGTTCTTGGATTGCTGAGTTTCTCATGTGTGAAATCTTGCCGAAGAGTGCTCATCTCCGTCAACGTGGCCTGGGTTGAGGCACCCGCCCCTAACAAATAGTGACGCGAGCTGCTCGGCGC
>NZ_JBYCLE010000232.1:0-9804 GCF_057473765.1 Mycobacterium sp. TH-M106
GCCATCGACAGCGCGTCGGCGTAGCGCAGGTCGATCTCCTGCTGGCCGGGCGCGTTTTCGTGGTGGCTGTACTCGACCGAGATGCCCATCGTCTCCAGTGCCTCGACCGCGTGCCGGCGGAAGTTGGTTGCCGAGTCGTGGATCGCCTGGTCGAAGTAGCCGGCGTCGTCGATAGGAACCGGCACCGACCCGTCGTAGGGGCCGGACTGCAACAGGAAGAATTCGACCTCGGGGTGCACGTAGCAGGTGAAGCCCAGGTCCGCGGCCCGGGACAGCTGACGGCGCAGCACGTGCCGGGAGTCCGCCCAGGCCGGCGAGCCGTCCGGCATGGTGATGTCGCAGAACATCCGAGCCGAGTGATGTGCGCCGCCGGTGCCGGTCCACGGCAGGATCTGGAAGGTCGACGAGTCGGGGCGAGCCACGGTGTCGGCCTCCGAAACCCTGGCGAAACCCTCGATCGCCGATCCGTCGAAGCCGACACCTTCGTCGAAGGCGCCCTCGAGTTCGGCCGGTGCGATCGCCACCGACTTCAAGTACCCGAGCACGTCGGTGAACCAGAGCCGGACGAAGCGAATGTCACGCTCCTCCACCGTGCGAAGCACAAACTCCTTCTGTCGGTCCATGACCCGAAGCGTATCAGCGTGCGCGGGCGCTAACAGCGCAGATCCGCCGGCGGCGACACCCGGTCGACCAGATAGCGCACCACCGCGGTGTCCACGCAGCGGTCGCCGCCGAGCACCGCGGTGTGCTGGGTGCCCTGGTAGCTGATCAACGGTGCGTGCAGTTGCCGAGCCAGCTCGACACCGGCCTGATACGGAGTGGCCGGATCGTGTGTGGTGGACACCACCACAACCTTGCCCGGCGCCGCCGGTGCCGCGATGTGCGGCACCGACGTGGCCGGCACCGGCCACAGGGCGCACACGTCGCGCGGGGCGTCCCCGGTGAACCCGCCGTAAGACAGGAACGGCGCGGCCTGGCGGATCCGCCGGTCGGCCTCCACCCAGGACGCCGAGTCGGTCGGTGCCGGCGCGTCGACGCACCGGATCGCGTTGAAGGCATCTTGCGCGTTGGTGTAGTGCCCCTGCTCGTCGCGGCCCTGATAGTCGTCTGCGAGCTCCAGCAGGTCGTCGGCGGGAGTTCGGCGCTGCAGCTCGCGCAGCCCGCTGGTCAGATGTTTCCAGTACTGCGGGGTATAGAGCGCGTTGATGGTGCCGGTGATCGCGTCGGCGTAGCTCAGGCCGCGAGGGTCGCTGGTCCGCGCGGGTGCGGTGGCCAGCGGATCGACCAGCCCGTGATACCGGTTCACCGCCTGGGCGGGGTCGGTGCCCAGCGGGCACTCGGCTGAGCGGGCACAGTCCGCCGCGTAGTCGTTGAACGCCTGCTGGAAACCGGCCATCTGGTCGACGTTCTGGTCAACCGGGCCGACGTCGGGGTCGATGGTGCCGTCGAGCACCATGGCGCGCACATGGTCGCCGAACCGCTGCAGGTAGTCCGTACCCAGCTCGGTGCCGTAACTGAAACCGAGGTAGTTGAGCTGCTCGTCGCCGAGCGCCCGGCGGACCAGGTCCATATCGCGTGCCGCGGACACGGTCCCGACGTTCGCCAGGAACCCGGTCCCCATCCGGTCCGCGCATTGCCGGGCCAGCTGCTGGTACAGCCCCTCGATGTGGGCCACCCCCGACGGGCTGAAGTCCACCATCGGCTCGCGCCGGTACGCGTCGAAGTCGGCGTCGGTGCGACAGCGCAGCGCGGGGGTGGAGTAGCCGACTCCCCTCGGATCGAAACCCACCAGGTCGAAGCGGCGACCGAGCTCGGTGCCCGCCAGCGCCGTTGCCAGACTGACGGCCGCGTCCACCGCCGAGGCACCGGGTCCACCCGGATTGACCAGCAGCGACCCGATCCGCTCACCGGGCCCACCCGTTGCGGGAATCCGAATCACCGCCAGCTTCGCCTGCTCGCCGCCGGGTTGCCGGTAGTCGACGGGGACGGCGACCGTGGTGCAGCGCGCGGTGAGGAGGTCACCGAGGACGCCGATCAGCTCGGTGCAGCTGCCCCAGGCCGGCGGCGACACCTGGAGGTTCTGGTTCTGGGCGTCCTGGGCGTCCTGAGGGTCCGCAGACACGCTGCTGCCGGACTCCGGCGAGGCGCTCGCGGTTGCGGCGTCGGCGGCTATGCCCGCCAGCGGGATCACGACAAGAGCAACCAGCAGCGCAGAAGTGATCCGTCTGGCGCGCCGCACGGCTGACAGTCTGGCAGCGCCAGGGCACGGTCCGCGGGCGAGAAGGTCACGCGTTCATCACTATTGTGGACTATCCGCGACCACCGCTGTCGTGACGCGCGGTTCCCAGTTCCCTGAGGGCCAACCCGGGGCTGGCGAGGCTGTTTGCGGCCCTGCGTCCCCACTACGCCCCCATCCCCTGCCGGCCATCGCCGCTTCGCCAGAACGACCCGCCCAAACCAACAGAACCCCAGGTCAACCCTTGGAAAGTTGTTCACCACAACGGCCTAACTTCGGTGTGGTTATGGAGAACCCGCAGCTCAGCCCGCGAATCCGAGTTTATGTGCCGAAGATGAACAGAGTTAAAAAAACAACTCCGGTTCGGTTGTGGTCGTCCTCGGTCGGTGTTACGTTGGCAACCGCCGAAGGTTAACTCGAACCAACGGACTGTTCACAGGGAGGGCATTTCGCAATGAGTAGTCACAGCAGCGACGGGAAGCGTGGTCGCGCAGGCAAAGCCGTGGGACGGCGGGTAGCCGGTGCCGCCGGCACGGTGGGCGCGTTTGTGGCGTTCGGGATGACGCCGTTGGCTTCCGCGCCGGCCGCGCATGCCGACTTCGGTTTCGACGACGCGATCGACCAGGCGATCGCCGCGCTGGTCGGTGGGTTGGGCGCGGTGCCCGACGACGCCGGCGCGACGGCAGCAGCGGGTGACGCGCTCTCGGGAATCGATGGGGCCCTCGTCAGCCTCTGGCAGAGCCTGTATGGCGCGGTCAGTGGCCTGGATCAGGCCCTGATCACGACCGGTATCTTCAACCTCGTCAACCCGCTGTTTGAGTTTGCGGGAGCGTGTGGCCTGCTCTGCAACGGCGTCGACGCGCATCTGACCGACGGCATGACCGGCACTCTTGTGGCGGCCGGTGACGGTGGCTGGCTGGGCGGTAACGGTGGTAGCGGTGTGCTGCACGACCTTTCGACCGGTGATGTGATCACCGGGACCGGTTCGGCCGGGGGTAACGCCGAGCTGATCGGTGACGGCGGGATGGGTGGCGTAGGGGCCGCCGCCAGCGGCACCACGCCAGCCGGCGCCGGCCTCGACGGTGGTAGCGGCGGCATCCTCGGGGGCAACGGCGGCGAAGGCGGCCAGGGCGGCGCCGGCCTGACCGGTGGTGCGACTGCTGACCTGATGACCGGTGGCGCCGGCGGCACCGGCGGTGCCGCGCACCTGTTCGGCTTCGGCGGCGAAGGCGGTCAAGGCGGTACCGGCGCTGCCGGCGTCGACGCGACTCTGACTAGCGCCGCGGGTCCTGGCGGCACCGGCGGCGTCGGCGGCGCAGGCGGTGACGCCGGGTCCATCCTGGGCCTGGGCGGCAACTCCGGTAACGGCGGCACCGGCGGTGTCGGCGGTGCGGGGTTCACTACGGCCGGGCTGACCATGAATGGCGGTGACGGCGGCGACGGCGGTCAAGCCAGCGCCGACGTCGGAACGGCCGGGGCAATCGGGGCCGCGGGTGGCGTCGGCAGCGGCGGCGACGGCGGCAACGGTGGCGCGGCGAGTGTCGCTGCTTCTGCCGGTGGTGACGGGGGTGCCGGCGGCGCCGCCATAGCCGGCGGTGCCGCCGGCAACGGTGGCACCGGCGGCGCCGACAGCAGCGCCTTGGGCGAAGGCGGCACCGGCGGTGTCGGCGGTGCCGGGTTCCAGGGAACGGGCGCTCTGGACGGCGGTGCCGGCGGCAACGGCGGTGCCGGCGGTTCCTCATTCGTTGGCGGCAACGGCGGTGCCGGCGGTGCCGGTGGCGCCAGCGACAGCGGCACCGGCGGCGCCGGCGGCGCCGCCGGCAACGGCGGTACCGGCACCGATACTGGCGGCGCCGGCGGCACCGGTGGCGCCGGTGGTGACAGCAACAGCGGTGCCGGTGGTGTCGGCGGCGTTGGCGGCGCCGCCGGTGCCGGCACTGGCAGCTTCAGTGTCGGTGGCGCCGGCGGCGACGGTGGTGCCGGTGGCGCCAGCGACAGCGGCACCGGCGGCGCCGGCGGCGTTGGCGGTGCCGGCGGTAAAGCCGTACTCGATGGCGGCAGCGGCGGCGTCGGCGGTGCCGGCGGCGCCAGCAACAGCGGTGCCGGTGGTGTCGGCGGCGAAGGCGGCACCGGCGGCGACGCCACCGCTACCGAAGGCACCGCCGGCGACGGCGGCACCGGCGGCGCAGGTGGTGACAACGCCACCGGCGCCGCAGCCGGCGGCAACGGCGGTGACGGTGGCACCGGCGGCAGCGACACCGCCGGCACCGGCGGCACCGGCGGCACCGGCGGCCACGGCGGCAGCTCCGCCTCAGTCGTTGGCGAGCCCGGCGAAGCCGGCAGCCCGCCAACCGACGGCACAGGCGGCGCAGGCGGCGCAGGCGGCACAGGCGCCACGCCGCCCAGTTCATAGGTCGGCGCTGGGAAATGGGGAAGGCCCCGCACGCCCCGGCGTGCGGGGCCTTCCCCATTGGCCCCCTGCCGCGAACCTGCCCACCCACCTCTGCGCGAGCCGGCGTAGCCGACGGCGGCATGAACAATCACTGATCGTCGCGCATTATTCGGGCGCACCAGCGGTCAGTCAGCACTGTGTGTGCGGCGGCGGCAGGGCGCCGTCGATCAGGTAGCCGGTCGCGTAGCCGTCGACGCAGTCGTTGCCCTGGAAGACCACCGTGTGCTGGGTCCCGTTGTAGGTGAGCAATCCGCTGTGCAGCTGTCTGGCCAGGTCGAGACCGGCCTGATACGGCGTGGCCGGGTCGTGGGTGGTGGACACGATCATCGTCGGCGGCAGACCGGGTGCGTAGATGACGTGCGGCTCGCTGGTCGGCGGCACCGGCCAGAACGCGCAGGTGCTCAGTGGCGCGTCGCCGCTGAACTTCCCGTAGCTCATGAACGGGGCCACCTCGCGGGAACGCCGGTCTTCCTCGATCACCTTGGCGCGGTCTTTGATCGCGGGCTGGTCCACGCAGTTGACCGCCACCCGCGCATCGGTGGCGTTGGTGTAGCGGCCTCGCCCGTCGCGGCGCATGTACAGATCGGCCAGCATCAACAGGGTGTCACCGCGCCCGTGGGCCAGCTCGGTCAGGCCATCGGTGAGGTGGCTCCAGAAAGTCGGGGAGTACAGCGCCATGATGGTGCCGGCGATGGCGTCCGGATAGCTCAGGCCGCGCGGGTCCTTGGTCTTCGCCGGTTTGTCGACCAGCGGGTCGACCAGGCTGTGGTAGACGTCGACCGCCTTGGCGGGGTCGGTGCCCAGCGGGCAGGTCGGGTCTTTCGCGCAGTCGGCGGCGTAGTCGTCGAACGCCCCCTGAAACGCCTGGGCCTGGCGGAGTTCCTCTTCGATGAGGTCGGCGTTCGGGTCGATCGCGCCGTCGAGGATCATCGCCCGGACATTCTGCGGGTAGGCCTCCGCGTAAGCCGCGCCGATCCGGGTGCCGTAGGAGTAGCCCAGGTAGGTCAGCTTCTCGTCACCCACCGCGGCCCGGATGGCGTCCAAGTCCCGGGCGACGTTGACGGTGCCGACGTTGGCCAGGAAATCCTTGCTGCTCTTGTCGACACAGCGGCCGATGTAGGCCTTGGTCTCGTCCTCGATGCGCTCCACGCCCGCCGGGCTGTAATCGACCTGCGGCAGGGTGCGCAGCCGGTCGTTGTCTGCGTCAGAGTTGCACCAGACCGCCGGTCGCGACGACGCCACCCCGCGCGGGTCGAAGCCGACCAGGTCGAAACGTTCCCGGATCCGGTTCGGCAACGTCGCGACGAGGCCCACCGCCGCTTCGATGCCGGACTCACCCGGCCCGCCCGGGTTGATCACCAGCGACCCGACCTTATCTTTCGTGGCCGGGAACCGGATGATCGCCAGCTGCGCGACGCTGACATCAGCACCGTCCAGATGGTTGTAGTCCACCGGCACCGCGACATAGCCGCATCGGGCGTCGTCGGCAACCTTGACCGTGGTGTCAGCGGTGAATCGGCACTTCTCCCACTGCAGCGGCTGCCCGATCCTCGCCGACGGCAACACCGCGCGACCCTCGGTCAGCCGAGCGCAACCGCCGCCGGTGAGCGCTGCCGCGACTGTGACCGTGGCCACCGTGCAGGCCAGGGCTGTGCGCGGACTCATGACACCACATGCTGCCATGCGCTGACTCGCACACCCCGCTACCCGGCGCACCCGGCGGGTCACGGGACGCGCGCCAGCAGTTCCTTGATTCCAGCGCCGAAATCGTCGGCTAACTCCCACAGGTCGGGCAGCAGTTCCGGACACGCGATCAGCCCGACGTCCAGTTTGCCGTCCAGCGATAGCACGGTGATGTTCAGTCCCGAGCCGTGAAAAAGCGGCCCCAGCGGGTACATGGCGGTGATCCGGCCGCCCAGGAAGTACAGCGGAATCTGCGGGCCCGGCACATTGGACACCACCAGGTTGTACACCGGACGACTGCTGGCCAGCCGGGTCTTGGCGTAGAGCCGCATCGCGGCACCGAACACCGCGGGTGCGGCGAACTGCGTCCAGTCCTGCAGCAGTGTCGCTGAGATCGCCGAAGTATGCTCTTTGGCAACCGAATTCGCCTCAGCGATGGCCCGCAGGCGCTCGCCCGGATCGGCGATCTGGGTTTGCAGGGAAGCGAACATCCCGGATACCTGGTTGCGCCCGGGGCGATCGGACTTGCCGTGCACCGAAACCGGGACCATCGCCACCAACGACGCGTCCGGTAGCTCGCCGCGGTCAAGCAGAAACTGCCGCAGCACCCCGGAGACCAGCGCCATCACCACATCGTTGACCTTGACGCCGAAATGGTCCTTGACCCTTTTGATGTCGTCGAGATCCAGTTGGGCATAGGCGACGTTGCGATGGGCGGTGACACGCGCGTTGAAAACGGTCCGCGGGGCGGCGAACGGCCGTGCCATCGCCAGCCCGACGCGTGCTCGCTGCGCCGACTTGACCACCGACGACACCGTGTCCGGCACCACGTTGGCCAGATGCAGTGGCCGGGTGAGGAATCGGGCCAGCCCGCCGGCGACGATCGCCAACTCGCTGGCGTCGCCGGGACCACTGACCGGCTCCGGTGGCGGCGCATCCGCCTCGGTGCTGCACAGTTGCGACATCAGGTTCGCGCCGGTCACGCCGTCCACCCCGGCGTGATGCACCTTGGTCATCACCGCCAGACGGCCGGCGCGAGGTGCTTTCTTACCCGGGCCGGCCGGGTCACCCAGGCCCTCGATCACCCACGTCTCCCATAGCGGCCGGCTGCGGTCCAGCGGTAACGCGGCGATGTGCCCGCAGATGTCGGCCAATTCGACCCGCCCGCCCGGCGGCGGCAACCCGATGCGGTGCAGGTGCCGGTCGACGTCGAAGTCGCGATCTTCCACCCAGACCGGGTGGTCGAGGTTGAGCGGACTATCGGCAAGCTTCTCCCGAAAGGACGGCATCGCCTTGATGCGCAGCGCCAACTGTTCGCGGAGCCGCCCGAAGGTGTATCCGCCCGGCATCGTCGAGGTATCCAGCTCCATCACCGAGCAGACGTGCAACGGCTGTGCGGCGCTTTCCAGGTAGAGGAAACTGGCGTCGAGTCCGCTGAGCCGTTGCATGCCGCCGATGGTAGCCCCGTACCAGAGGGCACGAGTGGGCGCCAGAGGGCGCCGGTGGGCCCAGGTGTGAGGAAATCCACTGGGCCCGCGGTTCAGCCGCGGCGACGCGGCTGGCACACTAGATGATGTCAGACGACCCGGGGACCCGGCGGGGCCACGAGGATCGATCCGAACACCACCGTGAAGGACAGTCATGTCTGAGATATCTGAGCGCACTGCATATGGCGCTTCGCGCGAGCCGGCCTCCAGCCCGCAGAAGCCCCGGACCCGGGTCCATCACCTGCAGAAGATGAAGGCCGAGGGCCGCAAGTGGGCCATGCTGACGGCCTATGACTACTCCACCGCGCGGGTCTTCGACGAGGTAGGCATTCCGGTGCTGCTGGTCGGCGACTCGGCTGCCAACGTCGTCTACGGCTACGACAGCACCGTCCCGGTCGGCGTCGACGAGCTGATCCCGCTGGTGCGCGCGGTGGTGCGTGGTGCGCCGCATGCGTTGGTGGTCGCCGACTTGCCGTTCGGCAGCTACGAGGCCGGGCCGGCGGCCGCGCTGGCCACTGCCACCCGGTTCATGAAGGAGGGCGGCGCACACGCGGTCAAGCTGGAGGGCGGCGAGCGGGTCGCCGAGCAGATCGCCATCCTGACCGCGGCCGGCATCCCGGTGATGGCGCACATCGGCTTCACCCCGCAGAGCGTCCACGCGCTGGGCGGTTTCCGGGTGCAGGGCCACGGCGACGCCGCCGAGCAGACCGTCGCCGACGCGATCGCGGTCGCCGAAGCAGGTGCGTTCTGCGTGGTGATGGAGATGGTGCCCGCGGAGTTGGCCACCCAGATCACCGGCAAGCTGACCATCCCCACCGTCGGCATCGGCGCCGGCGTCAACTGCGACGCCCAGGTTCTGGTCTGGCAGGACATGGCCGGGCTCACCACCGGCAGAACGGCTCGCTTCGTCAAGCGGTTCGGAAACGTCGGCGAGGAATTGCGCCGTGCCGCAACCCAATACGCTGACGAGGTGGCGGCCGGGGTGTTCCCGGACGACCAGCACAGCTTCTAAAGACAGGCGGCGCGTCCGGCCCTGGTGCCGGGCGCTGTCTCCCGCCCCGGTCACCGGATGTGGCACGCTTGACGGCACTCCCCGATCGCGACGACGGAGGTGTCCATGGCTGTCAAGGCTGCAAACACGTCGCGCCATCTGGAGGTCGAGCGCAAATTCGACGTCGACGAGTCGACCCTGTCGCCGTCATTTGCCGGCATTGCCGCGATCAGCCGGATAGCAAAGCAACCGACCCTGGCACTGCACGCCGTGTACTTCGACACGCCGGCACGTGACCTGGCGGCCAGACGAGTCACGCTGCGCCGTCGTACCGGTGGCTCCGATGCCGGCTGGCACCTGAAGTTGCCCGCCGGGCCCGACGCCCGCACCGAAGTTCGGGTTCCGTTGGGCACCGCGGACGCCGACCAGGACCCCGTGCCCGACGAGTTGCGAGACGTCGTGCTGGCTATCGTGCGCGACCGTCCGCTGCGCCCGGTCGCACGCATTACCACCCACCGGGACGTCCAACTGCTGTGCGGCCAGGCCGGCGCGGCGCTGGCCGAGTTCTGCGACGACGAGGTCGCCGCCGGTTTGGCCGAATCCGCCGAGGAGATACTGCGGTGGCGAGAGTGGGAACTCGAACTCGTCGGGCCCGGCGCGGCCGCCGACACCGAGCTGCTGGACCGGCTGAGCCACCGGTTACTCGACGCCGGCGCGACGCCGGCGAAGCAGGGCTCCAAGCTGGCGCGGGTGCTCGGCGAGTCCGCAGCCGCGCCGGATCTACCGGTCCGACCGGCCGACCCGCTCCATCGCGCGGTGGCCGAGCAGATCGACGAGCTCCTGGTGTGGGATCGGGCGGTTCGGGCCGACGCTGACGACGCGGTCCACCAGATGCGGGTGACCAGCCGCAAGATCCGCAGCCTGCTGCGGGTCTCCCCGAACTCGTTCGGGCTGA
>NZ_JBYCLE010000233.1:0-3326 GCF_057473765.1 Mycobacterium sp. TH-M106
GTCACCGGCGCATTCGGTCTGGTGGGCAGCGCGACGGTGCAGCGGCTCGCCGAGGACGGCCGACGCGTCGTCGCGACCGACCTCGGCACGCCCGCCAACCGCAGGGCGGCAGCCAAACTGCCGGCATCGGTGGTGGTGCGCTACGCCGACCTCACCGATCCGGCGGCGGTCGACGACCTGGTGGCCAGCGTCAACCCCACCGCGATCATCCACCTTGCCGCGATCATCGCTCCGCTGTGCTATTCGCGGCATCGGCTAGCGCGCAAGGTCAACGTCGACGCCACTGCCAATCTGGTGAAAACTGCTGGCGCGCAGCCGACTCCGCCCCGTTTCCTGCAGGCTTCCAGTGTGGCGGTGTATGGACCCCGCAACCCGTACCGTCGCACCGATGTGTTGTCCGCGACGACGCCGGTCAATCCCATCGACATCTACGGCGCGCACAAGGTCGAGGCCGAGCGGTTGGTGCGCGACTCGACGCTGCACTGGGTGGTGCTGCGGCTCGGCGGTGTGTTGACCGTGCAACCGCGCTTCGACCTGGATCCCGACTTCATCGTGTTCGAGGGCATGCTGCCCGTCGACAATCGCATCCAGACAGTCGACGTCCGCGACGTTGCCCAGGCGTTCGCCGCCGCCACCACCTCCGACGTCGTCGGCGAAACTCTGCTCATTGGCGGTGACGCCTCGCACCGGCTGGTGCAAGGCGATGTCGCCTCCGCCACCGCTGCGGCGATGGGCTTGGTCGGCGTGCTGCCGACCGGTCGCAAAGGTGACCCCGGCAGCGACGACGGGTGGTTTGCCACCGATTGGATGGATACCGACCGGGCGCAGGACGCCCTGAAGTTTCAACACCATTCGTGGCCGGACATGCTGATCGAGACCGCCGAGCTGGCCGGCTGGAAACGCTACCCGCTGCGGCTGGCCGCACCGTTGGCCCGTTGGTATCTCACCCGCACGTCGGCCTACTACCGCAAGCCCGGCAGCTACGCCGACCCGTGGGCGGCCATTCGCGACAAGTGGGGCGACCCGCGACCGGACCCCAGACCGGAGGAGCCAGCATGAGCAGCCGAGAAGCCCTCGTCGTCGGCGGTGCCTCGAAGCGCGAATTCACCCTCACCCAGCGCCGCGCTCTGGCGGTCTTCACCGCGATCAGCCTGCTGTTCGGGGCGTACTTCCTGCGCGGCTACTTCGTCCTCGTCGTGGTGGCCGCCGTGGGTGCCTACGTGTTCACCCCGCTGTTCACCCGGTTCAACCGGCGGCTTAACACCGGCCTGTCGGCGACCTGCACGCTGCTGGCGGCGCTGGTCAGCGTGATCGTGCCGATCGGGCTGTGCGTGTTCCTGGCGGTCGTGCAGGTTTCCCGGTTGGTCACCCACGTCGGCGAATGGGCCCAAAAGACCGACGTGAACACCCTCGGCGACAAGGCCCTGCAGTTCGTCAACGGCCTGCTGGCCCGGGTGCCGTTCGCGCACGCCGAAGTGACCATGGAATCGCTGCGACACGCGATGGTCAGCGTCGGCCAGAAAGGCGGCGAACTGCTCCTGCATCTGCTGCAAAGCGCCGCCGGCGGCATCGTCGGCGCGGTCACCTCGGCGATCATCTTCCTCTACGTGTTTCTCGCACTACTGGTCCACCGCGACACAGTGCGCACCTTGATCGGCCAGCTCAACCCGCTGGGCGCAGAGGTCACCGACCTCTATCTGGCCAGGATGGGTTCGATGGTGCGCGGCACCGTCAGCGGCCAGTTCGTCATCGCGCTCTGCCAGGGCCTGGCCGGGGCGGCATCGGTCTACATCGGCGGTTTTCACCAGGGCTTCTTCCTCTTCGTGATTGTGTTGACGGCGTTGTCGATCATTCCGCTCGGCGGCGGCATCGTGACGATGCCGTTCGGCATCGGCATGGCGTTGTTCGGCCATGTCGTCGGCGGGGTGTTCGTGGTGGTCTGGCACCTGGTGGTGGTCACCAACATCGACAATTTCCTGCGGCCGATCCTGGTGCCGCGCGACGCCCGGCTCAACTCCGCGCTGATGCTGCTGGCCGTGTTCGCCGGTATCTCCATGTTCGGATTCTGGGGCATCGTCATCGGCCCGGTGCTGATGATCGTCATCGTCACCACCATCGAGGTCTACCTGGCGGTGTTCAAAGGCATTGAACTCCAACCCCGGGAAGAAGCCGGCGACGCATCCAAGCCGCGCCGCAAATGGCTCCCGGGCAGGACGGCTACGAAGCCTTCAGCCGCTCGGTAAGGAACTACCTTTTCGCCGTTGTCGTCGGAAGCGGCGGTTGCGCTTGCGTGGCGGCCGCGAGGGTCCGGAACTGCTCGACGGTGCCGGCGCCGGTGATCGCGAGCTGGGCTGGACCGGCCGGGCTGGACAGCCGGGTGGTCCACACCGGCTCAGCGTCGCCCTGATACACCACCCAGCTGGTGCCGTCGACATCAACCGCGCCGGTCGGATGCATGCCGGGGTGGATCGAGCCGACCAGCTGCTGTTCGTCGGCGTTGCTCTGGGTCAGGCTGACATACATCCCGCTCGGGCTCAGGTATCCGACCGTGGAGATCACCGCGCGCAGGCGCTGCGCCGGGTTGGCCGGGTCCGTCCGACCGTCGGTGATGCTGCCCCGGCTACCCGAGTTGGCCGCCCAGCCGTCGGGCAATTGCGGCAGCCGGACCGGGAACCCCAGCGTCTGGGCGTCAGCATTCAGGGCGGCGACGTCGTCGTAGAACGGCACCGGCCCGCTCGTCGTCCCGCCCGGCCGAAACGAGCACATCCCGGCCAGACCGGCCAACAGGATGCAGGCCACCACCAGCGGCGCGACCGAGAAGAACATGTCGCGACCGTCGTGCAGCAGCCGCGGTTTGGCCGGCTTGGCCGTCGGCTGCGGCTGAGGGGTCACCCGGTCAGTATCCCAGCTCACCGCAGCCGATGCGGCTCTGGGAGAATCAGCCACCATGACGGGCCCATCGCGCCGTGAAGCCCCGGACCGCAACCTGGCCATGGAACTGGTGCGGGTCACCGAGGCCGGCGCGATGGCCGCCGGCCGCTGGGTGGGCCGCGGCGACAAGGAGGGCGGCGACGGTGCCGCCGTCGACGCGATCCGCGAGCTGGTGAACTCGGTGTCGATGCGCGGTGTCGTCGTCATCGGGGAGGGCGAGAAGGACCACGCGCCGATGCTCTACAACGGTGAGCACGTCGGCAACGGCGACGGCCCGGCCTGCGACTTCGCCGTGGATCCCATCGACGGCACCACGCTGATGAGCAAAGGCATGCCCAACGCCATCTCGGTGCTGGCGGTGGCCGATCGCGGGACGATGTTCGACCCGTCGGCGG
>NZ_JBYCLE010000234.1:0-1072 GCF_057473765.1 Mycobacterium sp. TH-M106
CCTTGACCATCGCGTCGTCGCCGACGGCCACCACCTGATCCGGCACCTCGACGTGCTGCTCGGCCAGCTCGGAGATGTGCACCAGCCCCTCGATGCCGTCTTCGACCCGGACGAACGCGCCGAACGGCACCAGCTTGGTGACCTTGCCGGGCACGATCTGCCCGATCGCGTGGGTGCGGGCGAAGTGCCGCCACGGGTCTTCCTGGGTGGCCTTGAGCGACAGCGACACCCGCTCGCGGTCCATGTCCACGTCGAGCACCTCGACGGTGACCTCGTCACCGACGGCAACCACCTCGGACGGGTGGTCGATATGCTTCCAGCTGAGCTCGGAGACGTGCACCAAACCGTCCACCCCGCCCAGGTCGACGAACGCGCCGAAGTTGACGATCGAACTCACCACCCCCTTGCGGATGGCACCCCTCTGCAGCTGGTTGAGGAACTCGCTGCGCACCTCCGACTGGGTCTGTTCCAGCCAGGCACGGCGGGAAAGCACCACGTTGTTGCGGTTCTTGTCCAGCTCGATAATCTTGGCTTCGATCTCCTTGCCGAGGTAGGGCTGCAGGTCACGGACCCGGCGCATCTCCACCAGCGAGGCGGGCAAGAAGCCGCGCAGCCCGATGTCGAGGATCAGTCCGCCCTTGACGACCTCGATGACGGTGCCCTTGACGGCCTCGTCCTTCTCCTTGAGCGCCTCGATCGTGCCCCAGGCGCGCTCGTACTGGGCGCGCTTCTTGGACAGGATCAGCCTGCCTTCCTTGTCCTCCTTGGTGAGGACCAAGGCCTCGACCTCGTCGCCGACCGACACCACCTCGTGCGGGTCGACGTCGTGCTTGATGGACAACTCCCGGGACGGGATCACACCTTCGGTTTTGTAGCCGATGTCGAGCAGCACCTCGTCCCGGTCGACCTTGACGATGGTCCCTTCGACGATGTCGCCGTCGTTGAAGTACTTGATCGTCTTGTCGATGGCGGCGAGGAAGTCCTCGCTCGAGCCGATGTCGTTGACGGCTACTTGCGGCGAGGTGACGGCGGGACTTGGCATATGGGGGGTTGCTCCGGACAGGTTGGGTCG
>NZ_JBYCLE010000235.1:0-1475 GCF_057473765.1 Mycobacterium sp. TH-M106
GGGAACGCCGGCTGCGTCGCCCGGTGGTCCAGCTCAAACTCTGGCTGCAGGACATGGTTGCCGGCCGGCCCGGGGTTCGCAACGACCGTGCGGTGGAGGCCGAACTGGACCGTGCGGTGCATCAGGCGCCGCCGCCCAGCGGGCCCATCATGATCGCGAGCGGTTGATCGCGCGGCGATGAGATATTTCTACGACACCGAGTTCATCGAGGACGGCCGCACCATCGACCTGATCTCGATCGGTGTCGTCGCCGAAGATGGTCGCGAATACTACAGTGTGTCAACCGAATTCGATCCCGACCGCGCGGGACGCTGGGTGCGCGAGCATGTGCTGCCCAAGCTGCCGCCGCCAGCGTCGCCGGTGTGGCGTTCGCGTCGCCGGATCCGCTCGGACCTGGAGGCGTTTTTGCGAGTCGACGGCGACGAGCCGATCGAGTTGTGGGCCTGGGTGGCGGCCTACGACCATGTGGCACTGTGCCAGCTGTGGGGGCCGATGCCTGACCTGCCGGCGGCGATGCCGCGCTTCACCCGGGAGCTGCGGCAGCTGTGGGAGGACCGGGGCAGGCCCCGCCTGCCGCCGCGGTCGCAGAACAGCCACGATGCGCTGGTGGATGCCCGGGACCAGTTACGGCGCTTCCGCATCATCACCGGTGCGTTGGGCGAGCATTCGCCCTGATCAGCTCCGCTCTCCGCGCGGTTACCATGGACGGGTGAACTGGACCGTGGACATTCCGATCGAGCAGCTGCCGGAGCTGCCGCCGCTGCCCGCGGAGCTACGGGCACGGCTGGACGCAGCGTTGGCCAAGCCCGCGGCCCAGCAGCCGAGTTGGTCGGCTGAGCAAGTCAAGCCGGTGCGGACACTCCTTGAGGCGGTGCCGCCGGTCACCGTGCCGTCGGAGATTGCACGCCTCAAGGGGCTGCTCTCTCAGGTTGCCTGCGGCGAAGCGTTCCTGCTGCAGGGCGGCGACTGCGCCGAGACCTTTACCAACAACACCGAACCGCACATCAGGGGCAATATCCGCACCCTGCTGCAGATGGCGGTGGTGCTCACCTACGGGGCCAGCATGCCCGTGGTCAAGGTCGCCCGGATCGCCGGCCAGTATGCCAAACCGCGGTCGGCCGACGTCGACGCGCTGGGGCTGAAGTCCTATCGCGGCGACATGGTCAACGGATTGGCCCCCGATCCCGCCGCGCGCGAGCACGACCCGTCCCGGCTGGTGCGGGCCTATGCCAACGCCAGCGCGGCGATGAATCTGGTGCGCGCCCTGACATCGTCAGGGTTGGCGTCGCTGCACCTTGTGCACGACTGGAACCGGGAGTTCGTGCGCACATCGCCCGCTGGGGCGCGCTATGAGGCGCTGGCCGGCGAGATCGACCGAGGACTGCGGTTCATGAGTGCCTGCGGGGTGGCCGACCGGGGGCTGGAGACCGCCGAAATCTATGCCAGCCATGAGGCTCTGGTGCTCGACTACGAGC
>NZ_JBYCLE010000236.1:0-1092 GCF_057473765.1 Mycobacterium sp. TH-M106
GGCCCTTGATCGCCAAGGTGGCCAGTTCCCCCGCCGCTGTCGCGGCGTCCGCCAACTGTTCCGGCGCCGCCGGGACGAAAGACAACGGCGCACCAGGGGACGATGAAGGCCCGGCGGAGGCCGCCGACGAAGGCGGTGTGGTCGCCTCGGCATTCCCCGGCCGGGGCGACTCCTCGCGGGCACCGCTGTTGCCTGGCAAGCCCAGCCCCGCGATGATGACCGCGGCTACCGCCGCACACACCACCCCGACACCGGCGAGGATCCATGCTGACCGCCACGGACGGTTCAGCGACACCGTTTCGGGATCTTCCTGGGACCACGCCAGTTCGGAGGCTGCCCGGCCAGCTGTGGTCGCCCTCGTGGTCGCGTCGTCGGATGGCGCCGCGGCCGTCGCGGGCTGATCGTCGTCGTCGCTGGTGGTCATCGTCGTTCTCCTGTTCGCACGCCCTGTGCGGCGAGGATCTGTCAAGAGTATTTCTTGCGCGTCAGAGGTAAAGAGTATGGAGGCCCTACCGCGGCATTGCGTCCCTTGCTCACGCCTGGGATGGACACGGCCGCGATAGCCCGGACGCTACTGACAGACGCGATATCTCTGGAGAGTGCAGCGCCATCCGGGGATTCGGGAGTCCGAAGGTCAACAGGACAATCACCAGACGTTCAAGCATTGATTGTAAGATTCGCAAGCGAGTCCATCGTTGTCGCGATCCAGCTTCGGAGCACACGTAGAATCGTCGCTCAAAATGTTGTAGCGGCCATCCGCATGCGCCTCAACGGCGTCCGCCTCCCGGATCGAGTCGGCCATGCCCGCGACGCTCGCCGCGTCAGCGGTCGGGTGAGAACGAACCCGGTCAGGTGCCGCGTCAGACCAACGCGCTCGCATCGAAAACCCAGCTCACATCCGCGTTCGCCAGGTTCTCGAAGTGGTTCGGGGGAGCGAAAGCCACCAGGGAGTTCATGTCCCAATAGTCTTTCCAGACCGTGATTTTGCCGTCCACCACCTTGTGCACCGTGACGAACCGCAGTACTCCCTGCTCTC
Source organism: Mycobacterium sp. TH-M106 (assembly GCF_057473765.1). Lineage (NCBI taxonomy): Bacteria > Bacillati > Actinomycetota > Actinomycetes > Mycobacteriales > Mycobacteriaceae > Mycobacterium > Mycobacterium sp. TH-M106. The sequence continues at coordinate 1,037 of NZ_JBYCLE010000236.1, forward strand.
CCGTCGCGAAAGTCCACGTCTCCGAATGCTCGTAGAGGACATCAGAACCGTCGAAC
>NZ_JBYCLE010000237.1:0-1225 GCF_057473765.1 Mycobacterium sp. TH-M106
CGGTCGGCTTCACACCCGAGCAACTCGAGATCGAGCTCAACTGGATCGACGAGCACATCGGCAACCATCCCTACGGCGTCGACATCGTGATCCCCAGCACGTACGAGGGGATGGAGTCGCATCAGTCCGCCGAGGAACTCACCGAGACGCTCCGGTCGATGGTGCCGCAGGGGCATCTGGATTTCGCCCGCAAGATTCTGGCCGACCACGGCGTCCCCCTCGGCGACAGCGACGAGAGCGCGCTGCGGTTGCTCGGTTGGACCGAGGCGACCGCCACCCCGCAGGTCGAGGTTGCGCTGCAGCACCCGAAGATGACGCTGATCGCCAACGCGCTCGGCACCCCGCCGCCGGACATGATCAAACACATCCACGACTGCGACCGCACAGTGGCTGCATTGTGTGGCTCGCCGGCGCAGGCCCGCAAACACGCCGACGCCGACGTCGACGTCATCATCGCCCAAGGTGGCGAGGGCGGCGGCCACTGCGGCGAGGTTGGCTCGATTGTGTTGTGGCCGCAAGTCATCAACGAGGTTGCGCCGCGGCCGGTGCTGGCGGCCGGCGGTATCGCCAGCGGCCAGCAGATCGCCGCCGCACTCGCGATGGGTGCTCAGGGCGCGTGGACGGGGTCGCAGTGGCTGATGGTCGAAGAGGCATCCAACACCGCTGTTCAGCAGGCAGCCTATGCGAAGGCCAGCAGCCGCGACACCGTCCGGAGCCGTTCGTTCACCGGCAAGCCGGCCCGGATGCTGCGCAACGACTGGACCGACGCCTGGGAGCAGCCGGGCAACCCCGAACCGCTCGGTATGCCGCTGCAGTACATGGTCGCAGGAATGGCCGTCGCCGCGACCCAGAAATACCCGAACGAGACCGTCGACGTCGCATTCAACCCGGTCGGGCAGGTAGTCGGGCAGCTTTCGAAGGTGGAGAAGACCGCCGCGGTCATCGCACGCTGGGTCGGCGAATACCTCGAGGCGACCAACCGGCTCGACGAGATCAACGCCGCCGCCACGATGTGACCGCAACTGCACGCCGATTCTTGTCGGTCGGTGTTGCTATGGTTCAAACATGCGTTCGAATGATCGGGAAGAGGTCACCGCGGCCTTCGACGCGCTGGCTGCTGCCCTGGATCGGGTGCTGGGGTTGGACTTCGACGCGTTGACCAACCGGGAGCGGTTGGCTGTTTTGCAGCGCTGTGAGGTGCTGCGCCGTCGGCTGCCGGCCGCCG
>NZ_JBYCLE010000238.1:0-1119 GCF_057473765.1 Mycobacterium sp. TH-M106
GGCCGCACACGCCGGTGCTCGCCCGCAACGTGGTGTGCACCTCGCAACCGCTCGCCGCCCAGGCGGGCCTGCGGATGCTCGCCGACGGCGGCAACGCGGTCGACGCGGCCATTGCCACCGCGATCGCCCTCACCGTGGTGGAGCCGACCATGAACGGCATCGGGTCGGATGCCTTCGCCATAGTCTGGGACGGCCGGGAGCTGCACGGTCTGAACGCGTCCGGGCGATCCCCGGCCGCGTGGACGCCGGAGTTCTTCGGCGGCAACGACGTTCCGCTGCTCGGCTGGAACTCCGTCACCGTTCCCGGCGCCGTGTCGGCGTGGACCGAACTGCACGCAAAGTTCGGCCGACTGGATTTCGGACGGCTATTCGGGCCGGCGATCAGCTACGCACGCAATGGATTCCCGGTGTCGCCTACGGTCGCGGCGCAGTGGGACGCGCAGGTTCCGATTCTCGAGTCCCAGCCGGGGTTCGCTGAGGTGTTCATGCCCGGCGGGCGGGCACCGAAACCCGGTGAACTGGTGACGCTGCCCGATCACGCGGCCACGCTGGAGAAGATCGCGGCGACCCGTGGCGAGGCGTTCTACCGCGGCGAGCTGGCGGCGAAACTGGAAGCGCATGCCGCGGCGCACGGCGGCGCGATGCGGGCCGAAGACCTGGCCGCCCACCGCGCCGACTGGGTCGGCACGATCGAAAAAACCTATCGCGGCTTCACCGTGCACGAGATCCCGCCCAACGGCCAGGGAATCGTCGCGCTGATCGCGCTGGGCATCCTCGAACAGTTCGACCTGGCTTCGGCACCGGCCGATTCCGCTGACAGCGTGCACCTACAAATCGAGGCGGTGAAGTTGGCGTTCGCCGACACGCAGGCATATGTCGGCGACGCCGATCAGCTGCCGGTGCGGCCCGACCAGTTACTCGATCCCGAGTACCTGCGGCGGCGAGCCACGCTGATCGACCGCACGCAGGCCAAGCCGGTATCCGCCGGAACGCCGCGCGGCGACACCGTCTACCTCACCGCTGCCGACGCGTCCGGGCAGATGGTGTCGATGATCCAGTCCAACTATCTCCCGGGATTCGGCTCCGGGGTGGTGGTGCCGGGAACCGGCATCTCGTTGC
>NZ_JBYCLE010000239.1:0-4557 GCF_057473765.1 Mycobacterium sp. TH-M106
CGGCGAGGATCTGCACCTCGATGTGGCGCGGGTTGATCACCGCCTGTTCCAGATAGACCGTCGGGTCCCCGAACGCCGACTGGGCCTCCCGGCCGGCGGCCTCGATCGCCTCCGCGAGCGCCGAGATGTCACCGACCCGGCGCATCCCGCGACCGCCACCGCCGGCGACCGCCTTGACGAACAGTGGGAACGTCATCTGCGTTGCCGCCGAGAGCAATTGCTCGACCGACGCCGACGGCGCCGAGGAGGACAGCACCGGCAGGCCGGCCTCGCGTGCGGTGGCGACGGCCCGCGACTTGTTGCCGGTCAGCTTCAGCACCGCAGCACTGGGGCCGACAAAAGTGATACCCGCCGCGGCACACGCCTCGGCCAGTTCCGGGTTCTCCGACAAGAAGCCGTAGCCGGGGTACACCGCGTCGGCCCCGCACCGGCGCGCGGTGTCGACGATCTCGTCGACCGACAGGTAGGAGCGCACCGGGTGACCCGGCTCGCCGATCTGGTAGGACTCGTCCGCCTTGAGTCGGTGCACCGAATTGCGGTCTTCGTAGGGATAGACCGCCACCGTGGCGATACCCAGCTCGTAGGCGGCGCGAAACGCGCGGATGGCGATTTCTCCGCGGTTGGCGACCAGCACTTTCGCGATCACATGCGCCCTCGAGTGCCCTTCAAATGCCCCTCACCTGCGCCCTTAACTGCCCCTCAAATCAGCGTCGACCAGTAGTCCTCAAACCGGATGGCGATCAACACGATCAGCACGGTGAACCACACCGCGGTCAGCGACCACCGCCAGCGGTACAGCGCTGAACCCAGTGAGCCCAATGGGCCCACAGCACGCCGACGGCGAGACGCAAAGGCGATCGAAGAGACCACCACCAGCAGCGGGATGGTGACCGCCCAGACCGCCATGCAGTACGGGCACAGTGCCCCGATGCGGTACAGGCTGACGAAGATCAGCCAGTGTACGAACGCGACGCCGACAAGTGTGCCGGTCGATAGCCCCGTCCAATACCATTGTGGTAACGGTACTTTCGTCACCGACAATAGCCCGGTGACCAACACCACGGTGAACGCCGCGATTCCGACCAACGAGTTGGGTACCCCGGCTAGCGACGCCGGTTCGGTGGCCATCACCGACCCGCACGACAGCACGGGGTTGAGGTTGCACGACGGCACATAGGCCGGATCGGCCAACAGCCGGATCTTCTCCACCGTCAGCGTCACCGAGGCGATCAAACCGACCGCCCCGCAGACCAGTACCAGCCAGGCGCTGGATGCCGCCACCCGCACACCGGCCACCGGGGCGGCGGTCGACGAGGACACGGACGCAGCCGCTGCGACGGTCACGGCGCCTTGGCCGGGACGGCGGTGTCCAGGCCCGGCACGTCGCCGACGATCTCCCTGATCTTGGCGACCAGAGCCTCCGGCGTCGACGCGGTGTAGTCCTCGCCGTTGATGCGGATCGTCGGAGTGGCATTGATGTCGCGGGCCTTGGCCAGTCCTTCCACCATCTTGAGGTACTTGCCGCTGTTGACGCACGACGGGACGCTTCCCGCGGCACCGGCCTGCCGGGCGAGTTCGATCAACCGGCTGTTGTCGGGATAGTCCCCGCCCACCTCCGCCGGCTGCAGTTGCGGGGTGAACAACGCGGTGTGGAAACGCCGGAACGCGTCGATGCTCTCGTCGGCGACGCAGTAGGCAGCGGCGGCGGCACGCGCCGGGTAGTCGTCGTTCTGCGGCCTGTCCATGATGGCCACCATGTAGTAGTCGGCCGCGATGGCGCCGCTGTCGATGAGCCGCGAGACGGTGGGGCCGAAGTTCCGCTCGAACAACCCGCAGTGCGGGCAGAGGAAATCCTCGTAGAACGACACGGTGGCCTTGGGCTCTTTACCGTCGTCCTTGGTGATCAGCTTGCTCGACGCCACTCGCACCGCTCTGGCGTCGCTACCGGAGCTCTTCTTGTCGTTGGATATCACGATGTAGCCGATGAGGCCGACTGCGAAGAGCACCACAACCGCCACCAGCCCGATCTGCAGGGCGAGGTTGTGTTTGTGGTCACCGGCCGTCAGGCCGCGCCCGGTGGGGCGTTGAGGTTTGCGGGCCACGGTGTGGTTGATCCTTATTTCCGGTGGGGTCGGGGGCGCCTCTAGCGTACCGGCGGCGACTCGGCAGGTTCAGTGGCGGCTGAGGTGTGCGCGCAGTGCGGAGATCAACTCCGCCATCGCGGCGGCGCTATCACCGCCGAGCGGAAAGCAGTTGGCGAAGCCGTGCGTCAGCGACCCCATGGTCCGCATGTCGACGACGGTTCCCGCGGCCCTCAGTGCGGCCGCGAACAGTTGACCTTCGTCGCGCAGCGGGTCGAAGCCCGCCGTGGCGATCAGCGCCGGCGCCAACCCGGACAGGTCGTCGGCCAGCAACGGCGACACCCGCGGGTCCGTCGGGTCCAGACCGGAACCGCCCAGATACTGGGCGGTGAACCAGTCCATGTCGTGTTTGGTCAGCACGAAGCCGTCGCCGAACAGGGTGCGTGACCGGGTCTGGGCGGTGCAGTCGGTGACCGGGTAGATCAACCACTGCAACACCGGCACCGGGGCGCCCGTGTCGTCGGCGTCACGGGCCAGCAGCGCCACCACCGCGGCCAGGTTGGCGCCGGAGCTGTCTCCGCCGACCGCGACCCGGCCCGGTATCCCACCCAGGTCCGCAGCATGGTCGTATGCCCATCGAAACGCGGCGTAGGCGTCGTCGACCGCCGCCGGAGCGGGATACTCGGGCGCCAGCCGGTAGTCGACCGACAGCACCGCGACATCGCCGTCTCGGCAGGTCAGCCGGCACAGCGCGTCGTAGGAGTCCAGGTCGCCGATCACCCAGCCGCCGCCGTGGTAGAAGACCAGCAGCGGCTTGGCCCCGCTATCCGCCGGCCGGTAGAGCCGGGCGGGAATGTCGGCAGCGTCGCCCCCCGGCCTGGGTAGGCACGTGTCAGTCACGTCGACGTGTATCTCCGGACCGGGCAGCCGCGAACTCATCTCCCGCAGCTGGGCCCGGGAGGCGGCCACATCGTCTCCGGCGACGAGGCCGTCGATGCCGACCGCGCGCTGCGCGGCCAGCATCAGCTGCAGCGTCGGGTCGAGGGTGTTGCCGTCGATGGTGACCGTCCGACCGCCAGCGAGCAGCCGTGTGACCGCGGCCGGGATATGTGGAGCCACCTTCATGCCCACGCTGGTGGCGGTGCTCTGCAGGTAATCGGCCCACCATGCCGCCCGCGGCCTCGAACGGTGGCCGACAGACTCTGCTGGCAGACTTCGTGTCATGGCTGCTCCCGATGATCTGCGTTCAGTCACGCTCAATGACGGTAATTCGATCCCCCGCCTCGGTTTCGGTGTTTACAAAATTCCGCCGGCGGACACCCAGCAGGCGGTGGCGGCCGCGCTGCGGGCCGGCTTCCGGCACGTCGACACCGCGACGCTGTACCGCAACGAACGCGAGACCGGCCGCGCGATCGCCCACTCCGGACTGCCCCGCGACCAGGTGTACCTGGTCACCAAGCTGTGGAACGCCGACCACGGCTACGACTCGACACTGGCGGCGTTCGAGGCCAGCATCGACCGGCTCGGGGTCGACTACCTGGACCTGTACCTGATCCACTGGCCGCTGCCCGCACGCGGCAGGTTCGTCGACACTTTCCAGGCCTTCGCCCATCTGCGCGATCAGGGCCGGATCCGCTCCATCGGGGTGAGCAACTTCGAGCCCGAGCACCTGCGGGTGCTCATCGATGCGACCGGCATCGTGCCCGTCGTCAACCAGATCGAGCTGCATCCGCGGTTCACCCAGGCCCAGCTGCGCGAGGTACACGCCCAGCTGGGCATTGCCACCGAAGCGTGGGCACCGCTCGGACAGGGCTCGCTGCTGCACCATCCCACCGTCACCGCGGTCGCCGAGAGCTGCGGTAGGACGCCCGCCCAGGTGTTGATCCGGTGGCATATTCAGCTCGGTAATATCGTGATCCCCAAATCGGTGCACCCCGAGCGGATCGCCAGCAACTTCGACGCGTTCGACTTCGAACTGAGCGCCAGCCAGGTAGCCGCGATATCCTCGCTCGACGACGGCACCCGATTGGGCCCCGATCCACACACCTACGACGAACACGGGCAGGTGAGATGACGCCGACTGGTTCGATTCCTTCGGTCACACTCAACGACGACAACACGATGCCGGTGTTGGGCATCGGCGTGGCCGAGCTGTCGGGCGCCGAGACCGAGCGTGCGGTGTCGACGGCACTGGAGCTGGGCTGCCGGCTGATCGACACCGCCAAGGTGTACGGCAACGAAGCCGCCGTCGGCCGGGCGATCGCCGCGTCGGGCATCCCCCGCGCCGAGGTGTTCGTCACCACCAAACTCGCCACCGCCGACCAGGGTTTCACCACCGCGCGGGAGGCCTGCGCGGCCAGCCTGGAGCGGCTGGGGCTTGACTACCTCGACCTGTACCTGATCCACTGGCCGGCCCCGCAGCTGGCCATGTACGTCGACAGCTTCGGTGGGCTGATCCAGGCGAAGCTTGCCGGGC
>NZ_JBYCLE010000240.1:0-3502 GCF_057473765.1 Mycobacterium sp. TH-M106
GTCGCCACGGACCTCAACTCGCACATTCTTCGACCAGTCGGTAGTAGTCTGCATCTGACAGGTGCACTCCCATCTTGGATAACGGAACCTCGAACACACCGATTATCCTTGCGGCAGTGCACCTTTCACGTTAACGACACCCATCAACACCGAATTACGTGAAAAATCCAGGCCGGCGTCGCGGATCGCGGCGGCGAGCTGGCGGCGTAACGCGATGGTGAAGCGCCGCCACAACTCCGGTGCCCACCACGTGAACAACACATGCGCGCGGTAGTTATAGCATTGGCCGCACAGCGGTTCGCCCACCCGCGTATCAGCGGCATCGTGCACCGCGCCGCACCACAGCGGGCGGCCATGACGGCAGCGGCGAAATCCGTTGCCGGGATGACATGTACGGGCCTTCCCAGCCGCCCCGTCATGGATCGTGTGCACCGCGCCGAAACTAGGCGCGGTCAACATCACGAACACCGCCGGATGGCCAGCCACGGCCTCGGGCATCTCGTGGTGGCCGCCGGCGATCCCGGCACGGATCAACTGCCAGGTGTCGGCGCCGTACAGCTGCGAACACGACGGGCACACCGACGCGTGCCGGTTCTTGCACCGCCCCAACACGCGCAGCAGGTCGCCGCCGCGATCCACGCCGAGCAGATGCACCGCGCGGGCGCAGAACCCCGACCCGGCCACCCGTGACCACCACGCCTCGAAACCCGGCGGGCAGGCCCGCGCCACCGCCTGGGTCACCACGGCGTCATCCCAGCAGAACGCCCCGCCACCGTCACCGCTGCCCCGTGATCATGGCGTCACCATAGCCAGCCCCACCGACATCATCGGCCCGCCCGACACCCGACGAGCGCCCCCGGCCAACACCCGCCACCACCACAGCCCAGCTCAACGCGGTGACGGCTCCCGGCGGGCTCCGCTTCGTTCCCTGTGCTCCCGTCCGCTGACGCTCCCGTCCGCGCCGGTCGCTACGCACGCCAGCCGTCCGCCGCCACCGACCCAACATGACCTGCCGCACCCCGACGAGGCCCAACAGCCGCCAACCGAGACCGACACGTCAGCGAATCTGGACAACGGCCACCACGACCGCTACCACGAGGACAGCGATGCGACGCCACACCCACCGGAACCAGCGGTGAAGAGTTTCTATACTGCTATCGAGGAAACCCCTGACTCCGCAGCGTCTCGCCTGCTACGTTCAGGAGCGGTGACCACGCCGAATTACCCGCAGCTCGCAACAACTTTCCAGCAACTTACTGACAAGGCTCAGTCTCTGGTGCAACAGTTCCAGAACCAGGGCACTGCAGGTAGCCCTCAACTGGTGAGCATCACCACTCCCGGCTCCTACACCGTCCAGATCCCGTCCGGTGCGACTTCGGTCGACGTGGTCGCGCGTGGCGGTGGCGGTGACGGCGCCGTATACCTCTACTTCCACACCTGACCACCGCATGCTTGCGATTGACCCGCGCCGCGCCCCCAGTCCTGTTTCTCAGGTCGCGGAATCAGCATGGCCGCCGCTGCCGTGCCGCGATGATTGGGATGGGTTTCGCCCCATGCTGACACCCCTGATGATATGACTGAACGAGTGAGCAACGACCCGGTAGCGGGGAGCCTGTCGATGATGCGGGCGGGATATCGCTGGTGGGTCCGAGTGTGCGTGTTCGTGTTCCTGCTGGCCGTGTTGCGCCCTCCCGTCGCCTCCGCGGCACTCCCGCTGGGCGGCGGGGCTGGCATCGTTGTCGGCGGCAGCTATTGCACGTTGGCAACCATCGGTCACGACAACACCGGAGACCTGGTTGGCTTCACCGCCGCGAGCTGCGGCGGACCTGACTCCCCAGTCGTCGCCGAGGGTTCGGAAAATATCGGCCCCGTAGGCACCGTGGTGGCCCTTGCCAACGACCCTGGTCTGAGTTACGCGGTGATCAAATTCGACCCCGCCAAAATCACCCCGATTGCTAACTTCGCTGGCTTCGTCATCAACGGCATCGACACCAGCCCTTTCGAGCGGGGCCAGCCAGTGTGCCGACTCGGGGCCGCCACCGGTGACTTCTGCGGCCGCATCGGTTCCCTTCCCATTCGGAACCGGCGAATGTCCATGGGTGGGGGCGCCTATCAGCCAGGCGATGACGGCGGCCCGGCCACGTCCGATGGCCTGCTTCTCGGCCTGATCACCGGCGGCATGTTCATCCCGCCCGACCTGCTGGGAGCGCCGCCGCATCAATTCATAGAGATGACGACGTTCAGCGCCATCCTCGATGATGTCAATAGCACTGGTGGCCCCGGCGCGGGATACATCCCGGTTCCTGCCTAATGCTGGCAGTCCAAGGGTGGTTTGCGTCTGACTTCGCCGCCGACAACCAACTCGGGCTGATTCGCTTTGCTGGGCTTGTCGCCGCACTCAGGCCGTTCCAGGCTTGGCGGGCGGCGCCGAATGCCGTCGGTGAACGGCGTCGGTAAGCCGTGTGCGGGAGAACCGCATGCACGGATTGACCGGGAGCTGGAAACGGAATACAGATCGAGCCAGGGCCACGGAGATGAGGGACACCAGGGAAACCCCGGTGATCATCAGCGGCTCCGAGACCTACCGCCGATTCACGTCACCGCGCCAGCTCTCGACCCTCCACGGTAGCCCGAGTTCTCCTGTGACGACTGCTGAGGCGGCCAGTTGATCTTGATTTCGGGTTGTGGGTGAGCGGCGCCGCGTGTCGTGCGGTGACGCCGGGTCCTTTATCCCGGAGTTGTGATTCCTTCCTTAGGGTCGAGTGGGAACGGGATCCTGCGGGTCAGCAGATGGCGCGGACCCGGTTGAGTGCATCGGCGAATTCTTGGGCCCATGGCCAGGTTTCGGGGATGCGAAGAATCAGGTAGCGGGATCGTTTGACCAGCCGGGCCGCGGCGTGCAGCAGTCGATAACGCAGGGTCGCCGGCTCGGCTTTGGCCAGCACGCCGTCCAGGAGAAGCAAGCGCATCCAGCACAGCAGGTCGATGGCCACCGCGACCGCGGTGACCCAGGAGGCGGTGTTGATCGCAAGCGAATGCGAGGGCCAGCGGGCCAGGCCGGTGTCTTTGCCACAACGGATGAATCCCTCTACTCGGGCGTGTACCCGGTGGCGGGCTTCGAGCCGCTGTGGTTGTCCACCTGCGGTTCCGGTCGCGATGATCTGGTAGCGGTAGCCGGCCAGCTGCTCGAACAGTGACAATTGGGTGCCGTGTTCGATCTCTTCGCGCCGGACCAGGATCCGCATGCCAGCCGGCCAGGCTGTCGACCGCCACGGTGATGGGACCACCTTGACCAGGGTTTAGCGAGTGTCATTGGACCACCCGTTTGCCCGTTATGGGACCCCTGGCGGGTCGCGCCGGTGCAGGATCCGCATGCCAGCGGGGCAGGCTGTCGACCGCCACGGTGATGGGTCCTCCTTGACGAGGGTTTAGCCAGTTTCTTTGGACCACGCGTTTGCCAGGTATGGGTCCTCTGGCGTGTCGCTCCTGTGGCCGCTCTATT
>NZ_JBYCLE010000241.1:0-11012 GCF_057473765.1 Mycobacterium sp. TH-M106
CCCGCTTAGTGCCCCAATTAGTGCCCTCGCGCCAAGGAAACACCAGGCCAGAGCGGTGCCGGTCAGGAAACCCGCGGGCCATGTCCTAAGTCAGGTCAGACGCGTCGCGAACCCTGCTTGACGTGCGGGTTCTGGTCAAGCTGGTGGGTTCTCGACCTTTCATCCACCCGCCTGTAGTAATTACCAAACTAAGCTGGATTTTTTTTGGGGCCAACTCCATAGAATTCGCCACAGCTCCTCCACTATGCTAATCGCAAAATTATTATCGGACATTAGGAGATCCCATGACCTCAGCGCTTCGGCCCTACGTGACCACTGGTGTCGCCGTGGTTGGCGCCAGCCTCATCGCCGTCACACCAGCGCACCAATCCGACGTTGTGCAACATGCGGTGCGGCTCACCTCCAATGGAGATATCGTCATCGCCCCCAACGGAGTCCCAGGCATCGACACCACCCTCGGTCCGGGTGAAGTAACCGTTGCCTACGAGTCGGGGGGCAGCACCGTTCCGGAGCTCCCCGCAAGTCAATTCACCAACGCCAACGAGGTATATGTCCAACCGAATTATCCCGGGGCCATTCCGCACTACCTCGGCTATCCGGCTCAGTTCTATCCGTTTTCTGCTACGCAAGGCGGATACCATGATCATTCGGAGGCCGTGGGCCAGCAGATTTGGAACAATGCGCTGATGACGCAGCTCGGCGAGGGACACAACGTTGTTTTTTACGGTACGTCTCAGAGTGCCACCATACAGACCCTTGAGATGATTTACCTTATGTCGTTGCCGGCCGATGAGCAGCCGAGCTCCACCCAGCTGGGTTTTGTGGATTATGGTGATCCCAACCTGCCCGACGGTGGCCTATATTCGCGGTACGGCTATCCAGATCTCCCCGCCAACGACAATGTAATGCCATTTGGCCTGCCAGGCCATTTCAACTTGCCGAGTATCGGTATAGCCTTCAGTGATCCGACTCCTCAAAACGCCCCCTGGCCCGACGTCATCTACACGGGCGAATACGACGGGTTTGCCGACTCTCCGCAGTACTCGCTGAATCTGCTGGCAGACGTCAACGCGATATTGGGCACGGCTTTCGTACATGCCGACGGTTCGGCCAAACCAGCCTCGTTGATCGCTACGGCCGAACTATGGCAGGCTTCTCCAGGATATGACGGTAACACCACTTACTTCATCATCCCCACACCGGACCTGCCGTTGTTGGATCAGCTGCGATTCTACGTCCCGGTCATCGGAAACCCGCTAGCCGATCTGCTGCAGCCGGATTTGAAGGTACTGGTCAACCTCGGCTACGGCCCAGACAACGTAGGCTACAGCGAGTATCCCAACGTGGACACCCCGGCCTCGGGGCTATTCCCCGACGTCAACCCAACCACTGTGCTGAACGAGTTGGTTGCCGGAGCCAAGGAAGGTGTCCAAAACTTCCAAAGCGCCGTAAGCGAGATTTCGCCATCGGAAGTGACGGCCGCTCTAACACAACTGGCAGAGCACCCGCTGAGCAGCATAACGGGGATAGCCAGCGGCCTCACTCTGGGCTTTATACCACAAGTCACGCTTCCCACGGTAACGCCCGATGTCCTTGATCCCAGCAACTTCACTACTGAACTGGAGACGGTTCTCACTCTTAATAACGACGTATTGACCGCCGTGCCGACAGCTATCGACAACATTGCTTCGATCACAGGAAATGATGCCCTGAACCTCGTCACCCTTGCTCAGGACAACCTGAATCTCACCCTCGCTGGCCTCAGCCAACTGGCCGACGGCAAGCTGAACGGAGCGCTCACGACCTTTACTGAGGTACCAAACCTCTCCGTGGGACTTGGTGTTACGTGGATTCCTTTTGTCGAGTATGAGTCGGTCCAGAGTCAGTTGGGCCTGGTCGAGGGCGCTATCCATAGCGCCGCCACCGCAGACCTGAACTTCCTCGCGGGACTACCCAGTTTGCTGTAGTGTCTTCCATCCTGCATCGGCGACGCTCATAGGCTGGCGCGACTCGCGCCAGCCGGCTCGGCGCTCAGATGTTAGTCGAGGTCTGGCAGCTTGTCGAGTTTCCACCTTGCGGTTGTAGTGGCGGCCAAAACGAGCCTCGCAGGCTTAGAGCCAGGTCCATAGAATTTCCCTACCAAACTTAGTACAGTTGATAGCGGACTGGTAACTTAACATTAAGGGGTTAATCGTGACCACACCGCTTCGTCCCTACGTGACCTCTGGTGTCGCCTTGGTCGGCGCCAGCCTCATCGCCGTCACACCGGTGGCGCCACCACCGCCCGGCGCTCAGGTGCGCGCGGTGCGACTGGTCGATGTTGACGCGACAAGTGGCACGGACCCAGAGACCATTACGTTCTACAACTACGGCACCGGTGACCCGTACCCATGTTGCGGAGGGGTAGAAAATGGCTACGTGCGGTTTGTGCAGCCGAATTATCCCGATAGCATCGCACGAATCCTATCCCAGCCCGCGCAGGCATATGGACTAGCTATCCACAATGATTACTTGGACCACACCGAGCAAGTGGCGCAGGTGGTTACGAACACCGAAATGAACTACGAACTCAATGAGGGACGCAACGTCGTCTTGTTCGGCTACTCTGGCGGCGCCACGGAGAATACCATGGAGATGCGATATCTCATGTCGTTACCGGCCGACAAACAGCCGACACCAGACCAACTGGCTTTTTTGTTGTTAGGTGACCCGAATAACGACAACGGAGGCATGCTCGACCGGTTCGATATTCCTGGCCTCCAGACCCCGACCATGCCGTCGTATCTGGATGACAACCCAACATTCACCGGTTCAGCAGGTGTTATTTCCTTGCCGACGTTAGGCATCACCTTCAATGGTCCGACACCCGTAGACCAGCCATGGCACAACATCATCTACACCGGCGAATACGACGGATTTTCCGATTTTCCCAAATATCCCGACGATCTACTGGCGGACATCAACGCGGCGTACGGCATCGCCTTCGTGCACAATAATTACACGGGTTTGCCTGTGTCCGAAATTCGCGATTCGTTTATATGGCAACCATCTGCAGGTTACGACGGCAACACCACCTGGTATATCGTTCCTGTGCACGACCTGCCGATGCTGGACCCACTGCGCTATGTGCCGGTGATCGGAACTCCGCTGGCGGATCTGCTGCAACCAGATTTAAAAATCCTCGTCAACCTGGGCTACGGTCCCGACAATGTTCCCTACAGCGAGTATCCCAATGTCTTCACCCCGATCCAGCCGGGGCTCCCGGACGTCAGCCCGACCACGCTGTTTAACGAGCTAATCGCCGGAGCCAAGGAAGGTATCCAAAACTTCCACACTGACCTAAGCCAAATTACACCATCGGACGTGACGGAGGCGCTAAAAGAACTGGCGGCGCAGCCTCTCAGCATCCTGACGGGTCTCGCCAGTGCCTTCACCTTGGGCACGGTACCGCAGATCTCGTTGCCGACCATCACACCGTTGGATCTCACTCCGAGCAATTTCGCTGATCAATTCCAGATCTTGCTGACCGACAACAGCAGCGCTCTGGCTACCATAAGCAACCAACCCAGCGCCTTCCTAGAGGGGATGACATCCATACTTACCGTTATGGGCGGCACTATCCCCACCTATGATCTGGAACTTGCCGGCCTCGGCATCCACGAGCTGGTCGATGGTAACCTGAATGGCGCCAGTACATATTTCGGCGACATCCCCGCCTTCACAACCGGCCTGTATTCGATAGCGGTTGACCTCATCATTGGGCCTAGCATCATTTCAGACACCCTGGGGAACGCAGCAAATGCTGCCACTGGTCTACTCAGCGAAGATCTGAACTTCCTCGCGGGTCTGCCGGGTCTGCTATCTTGACCAGCGCGCACGGTCGACATTCCTCGGCCAGCAAAGTCGTCGGTCACGGACATCGCTGTATCGTCACTGTGCTGGAACGCTCACCGTCGACTGTGCGCCGCTAGCTGCGCCGCGCCGCCAACCCGTTGCGCGACACGCTCACCGTCCTGGACGCAGCCGCATACGCGTGCCGGCCAGCCTGTTGGGCCTGATCGAACCTTTGTGGACGATGATCGGCCTGCACGCCGAGGGCTGGCTTCCGGCAGCACCAACCCGAACCGGGACGTCGCCCGGATGCTCATCTTGAACGACGGTTAACAGGGCTGCACGTCGCAGTGGCGATGGGCAACGACGACCAGGAGCTTCGCCGTCTGGGTGGCGTGCAGCACCGACGCCAGATATTCGCGGAGCACGCCAGCAGTTCGGCCCCAAGCACCGGCTGCGAGCGGTTCAAGGTGGCGCTGGCGGAGCAACGCATGGATGTCCCCGAGAACACCGTGTGCTACCGGCTGGCTCGATTCGACAAATTTATCGGGGCCAGCCTCCTGCTTGACTGTAGGTTGGGTCGAAGTCTGGCGGGTTATCGAGGTTTCAGCCAGGCGTTTGTAGTGAACACCAAAACAAGACCCGCAGCTTTAGAGCCAACTCCATAGATGTCGTTACCAGTATTCTCTTACGCTTGTCGACAGACTTATCACCTTATATTTAAGAGGTTCGCCATGGGCTTATTGCTTCGCCTCTACGTAACCACCGGCGTCGCCCTGGTCGGCGCCGGCCTCATCACCGTCACACCGATAGCACCACTCCCGCCCGGCGGTCAGGTGCGGGCGGAAGCGACGTTGCTGGACACGGAGGGATTTATTATCGGCGGCAGCGGCAATCCGATACCTGCGGAGCATGAAATTCTCCACGCTATGGAGCATTTCAACCCCACCTCGCCGCTTTTCCCCGGCCAGCCCCTGTTCGAGGTCAATGCCTATCACTCGCTATTCACCCCGGAGGGTTTCTATCCGGTCACCGGTATCAAAAGCCTGCCGCTTAACATCTCGATCGGACAGGGCCTCAGCATCGAGAACACCACGATCATGAACCAAATCGCCGACGGAAACAACGTCCTCATTGGTGGCGGCTCCCAGAGCGCCGTCATTTCCGCACTGGAAATGCGTGATCTGCTGGCCTTGCCGGTGGCCGAACAGCCAACCACGGGACAGCTGACTTTCATACTGGAGGGTGACGAAATGAACCCCAACGGCGGCGTACTGGCACGCTTCTTCGATCCGAACCTGCCGCTGCGCTTCGGGAGCCTGGGGATCACGTTTTATGGCGCGCAACCAGCGGACACGCCGTGGGATACCGCCGTCTACACACAGGAATACGACGGCTACGGCGATTGGCCGCAGTACCCGCTCAATCTGCTATCGGACCTCAACGCCGTCGCTGGCATCCAGTTCGTCCACTCCGACTATACGGACATTTCCCTCGAGCACATGGCTGAAACAATTCAGCTGCCGGTGTCTGCCGATTACACCGGCCACACCGAATACTTCATCACTCCCACCCCGGATCTGCCACTGCTAGACCCCATGCGCGCCCGCGGCCCTCTGGGTAACGCTTTCGCAAGTCTGTTGCAGCCGGACCTCAAGGTGCTGGTCAACCTGGGCTACGGGAGCATCCACGATGGCTGGTCGCAGGGCCCGGCGAATGTGCCGACCCCGTTTGGGCTGTTCCCGACGAACATCAACCCGACCGACGTGCTGAAAGCCCTGGTCGACGGTGCTGAGCAGGGCATTCAGGCATTCACCAGCGATCTTTCGCATCTGTCCCAGTCGAGCGGGTCGGACGCCGGCAGCGCAGTCATTGGTGCTGGAGCGGATATGGTGGCCAGTGGCACGCAGGCCGCTGGGACTTCGTCGACCAGCTTCGTCGATTTCCTCAACACATTGAGCGGTGCGCTATCGCACCTGTATGCCACGTTGCTCCCAACGGCGGACATTACCTCTGCCCTGGCAATCACCCTACCGATGTGGGACGCAGGACTTTTCGTGCAAGAACTCACCTCAGGCCACCTTCTCGACGCCATCGGCATGCCGATCGCGGCTGAATTCGGAATTACTACCGTGGCAGGCGCTCTCGAAATCCCTGTTTATGAAACTGCAGAAGGTGCAGTCCAAACGATCGTCGATGCCTTTCGAGGCCTCATAGCACCCTGATCGGGTACCGGAACCGTAAGGCAACGTGGTTGCCAGTGCCGAGAATGGGACACGCAACCATCTTTACGCCGCCGACGGCGGCTCGGCTCCCCTGGGCGGCAGGTGAAACACCGTTGTCGGCACCGGGACTTCGTCGTCCTCGTGCCGGGCCAGCAGCGCCGCGTTCTCCCGCAGCTCGCGCGGGTTGATCTCGCCGGCGGCGATGCGGCGCAGGACGGAGCGGGCGCGGGCGAGTTCTTCGCGCTTGCGGTACTGACCGCCGGGGAGTTTGACGCCGGCCCACACGCCGTATTCCTCGCCACGCGCGACGGCAAGGGCCGCGCACTTGCGCTGCTGCGACAGCGGGCAGCGGCGCAGGCAGATCAGCCGCGCCTGCGCGGATGACTGTTCGTAGACCCGCGCCTTGGCGGCGCCGTCGGCGCCGTCGTCGTCGGCGTAGCCGAACCACAGATCCGGGTTGGTGGAGCAGGGGGGTGCCATCAGTCGGACTCCTCACGTCGATAACGCGGATAACGTAGATCGAAACATATACACATGCCGCGGCGGCACGCAAGTGAAACGGGATAAAAACATATATGCAAGTAACAAGGATCCAGGTCACGTAGTATCCGGATATGGCTGGAGTGCTCCGGTGAGCCGCGAATCAGCGGGCGCGGCCATCAGGGCGCTGCGCGAGTCGCGGGACTGGTCGCTGGCCGACCTCGCCGCGGCGACCGGCGTCAGCATCATGGGCCTGAGCTACCTGGAACGCGGTGCCCGAAAAGCCCATAAAAGCACAGTTTACAAGGTAGAGAACGGACTTGGCCTGCCGCCGGGTACCTATTCGCGGCTGTTGGTCGCCACCGATCCCGACGCCGAACTCGCCCAGCTGACCCAGGGGAGCACAGCCGGCTCGCCCGAGACATTCCCGGCGCGCGCCGCCGGCACTGTTGTCGTCGACCGCCACAGCGACACCGACGTGCTGGAAGGATATGCCGAAGCGCAGCTCGAAGCACTGCGTTCGGTGATTGATCGGCTTCCCCCGTCGACATCAGACGAATATGAGACGTATATTCTCTCTGTGATCGCACAGTGCGTGAAGGCGGAGATGCTGGCGGCTAGCTCTTGGCGGGTAGCCGTGAACGCGGGCGCCGATTCGGCCGCACGGCTGATGCAGCATCTGCAGGCCCTGGAGGCGACGCGCAGCGCCCTGCTGGAACGCATTCCCGCCAGCTTGAGCACGCGGTTCGATCGGGCGTGTCTGCGCTCGGCGCTGCCGGAGCCGGTCATTGCGACGCTGCTCGGTGTCACCGGCGAGCAGATGTGGGACATCCGCAACACGGGGGTCATTCCACCGGGCGCGCTGTCGCGGGTGCGAGCCTTCGCCGACGCGACCGAATCGATGGCCGACCCTGCGGATCACGACGACGGGGGGCAAGCCAGTGAGCGACAGTGAGTTGGCGGTGCTGAGCCGCGCCCACGAGCTGTTCTCAGCAGCCGCCCGTCCGGTATCGCTGGACCCGGGGCCGATCCACGACGCCCAACTGGCCGGCCAGACGACGCAGTTGAATACCGGTGCGGGACTTCAGCGCTACCGGCTAGCGGCGCGCGACCACCGCGACGCGCTGCAGTCGGCCGCACAGACCGATGCCGCGGCCACCGGCGTCCTCGGCGCCGCCTGGGACGACCACGCCCGGGCCCGGGCGCAGACCGGGACGGTACTCGACGAGGCGCGTGCCGACGCGGCCGCCACACCGGATAGCCCGCTGGCCCAGGGGGAGGCGATGCGCCGACGGGCGGCCCGACTGCGCGCCCAGCAAGCCCATGTGGTGGCCGCGCGTGCGCGGGCGCTGCAGCATACGGCCGCGTTGCGGGGGTTGCGCTACCGACGGGGACAGCGCGGGCGCAACCACCCGACCGGATTGAGCTTGCCGGCCGACAGCCGTGCCGGTCTCGCCGTGCGCGCGGCGCTGTCCCGGCTGGGTCGACCGTATGTCTGGGGCGCAACCGGACCGGACAAGTTCGATTGCTCGGGGTTGACCCAGTGGTCGTACGCGCAAGCCGGGATTCACCTGGACCGCACCACCTATCAGCAGATCCATGACGGGGTTGCAGTGCCGCGCTGGCAGATCCGTCCCGGAGACCTGGTGTTTCCCAACGCCGGACACGTGCAGTTAGCGATCGGCAACAATCTGGTTGTCGAGGCACCGCACGCCGGTGCCGCGGTTCGGATCAGCCCGCTGGGCACCCATGTGACGATCCGGCGTCCGCTGCCGTAAGGCGTACGGTTAACCAATGCCAGAGCAGTCCAGCCCGTCGGCGGCTGCGATCGCGGCCCAGCAGGCGGCGTTGTCGGCGCGCTACCGCACAGCCGTTGAGACCGACCAGCTGCTGGCCGGGGCCGTGCGGGACGCCCACGCCGCGACCGTCGCGGCTGGTCGGCGGCTCGATGCCGTTGCCGCCGAGATCGACAGCTGTGTGCAGCACCAGGCGGCGTTCGCGGTGGACACCCCGCTGGGCGCACGCGAGTTCCAGAGATTTCTCCTCGCCAAGTATCGAGAACTGATCGCCATCGTGGACGAGGCCCATCGCGACGATGCCGCCAAACAGGCGCTGCTGGTGCCGTTGCGGGCTCACTACTCGGGTCCCGCCACTGAGGAGGTGTAATCATGGCCGATTTTCTGCCAACCCATCCGGGCGAGCTCTTGCTGCGTGATTTCATGGAGCCGCTGGGAATCAGTCAGTATGCGCTGGCGAAGGCGATCGGTGTTCCGGTGCCGCGGACCAACCAGATCGTTCACGGCCGCCGCAGCATCACTGCGGACACAGGTCTGCGGTTGTCGCGGGCGTTCGGGCTTACCGACGGCTTCTGGATCAACATGCAGGCTCAGTACGACCTGGACATGGCGCGTATTCAGCTTGGCGACGAGTTGGAGCACGTCCGCAAGGTCGCGCTCTGACCGGCACCCTGGGCGCTCGGACTTCAGTCTGGGTTGAGCTCTATCTCGCCAGTGGGGGCGAGTGAATTGTCGCTGCGATCGGGCGTCGGTACAGTCACCGCGCATGAAGCGGCGCCGAAGCCGGGTCGACCGATGACGACGCGCGAGGACGTGATCGACGCGATCAACCGCATCGAACGGGCCGGGCAGGCGGGGGAGGCGACACAGGCGGCCCAGCTGGAAGTGCTGCTGCTGCCGCCGCAGGAGTACGACGGCATTCTGAACCGGCTGCGGGCAGCTTTCCCGGAGCTATTCCCGCAAAGCTCGGCGGGAAGGCCGCCACCAAAGCCGCCCAGTGCGCCGCCGGATGATGCCCCGCAGCAGCTCCGGCCGCAGCAGGGCAGCGCGGTGCGGGCGATGAAAAAGGCGGAAGCCGCACTGTCGCATCAACAATCGGCGACCGCCGAATTCGACCGGCAGGTGATCGAGGCGCTGCTGCACGCGCACGAAACCACCCGCGAGGGCAGGACGCAACTGGACGACTTAGAGAACCAAATCGAAAACGCGGCCCAAACGTGGGACCTGAGCACCACTGCCGGGGCCCGGGAGTTCCAGAAGTTCCTCATCGGCAAGCTTCGCCAGATTGTCGCGGTGGTGCAAGACACCAACGACGACGACACCTCCAAGCAAGCGTTGGCAGCGGCGTGGGCAGCCCTGTACGCTGCGCAAACCACTCCGGACGGGCGTGGGGAATCGGCTGGCGCCACCCGCGCAGGCGACGTTACGCACCCGGAGCCGGTTGCGGGCACCTCCTCGGAGCCGGCCGCGGACACCTACTCGGACTCCTCTTCGCCGCTGCCAGAAGACGATGCGGAACCCGTTGCCGAGCACGGAGCGCCGAGCGCCGCACCGGGCACCCCGGTGACACCGGCAGGCCCGGATTTCGGTGGCGGGATACCGAGCGCCGGCCCGAGCCCCATCGGTGGGTTGCCGTTCGGCCCACCGGCCGGCTTGGTGCCGGCCCTGCAAAACCCACCGGTGCGGGAACAATTCGACGACCCAGCGTCGCAGCCCGACGAGCTGGTGTCCGCGCGCGAGCCGACACCCGACGATGCCGGCGGCAAAGAGGCCGACGACGGCGCGTCTCCAGCGGACTCCACCCCCGGTGCCGGTCCTGCCACGGTGACGCTGCCCAACGGGGAGACGGTCACCGCGCCCACGCCGCAACTGGCCGAGGTGGTGCGTGCGGCTGTCGGCGGCACACCTATCTCAGATGCGTTCCGCCAACAGGGGATCACCATCCCGCCGCCGGGCACTGCTGTGACCGGCCAGGTCGATCCGTCTCGGGTGCGACTGGGGGATATCGGCATGTTCACCGATCGCCATGCGCTCGCGGTGGGCAACAGCAAGGCACTGCTCGACGGACAGATCCACGATATCGGCAACGTCGGGGGCCCGAGCTTTCTAGGCTGGCAGCACCCGCCGGTGCCGATCGAGCCGGCGGAGCCGGCCCAGACGCCGACACCGACCCGGCCGTCGGCGACCGTCCGCGCTTAAGGAGCTAGACGATGGCAGAAGACATCCACGTGGAGACCGAGAGTCTGCGCGAAGCGGCGGGTCATCACCAGCGGACATCGGAGTACTTGTCGACGGTCCCGCTGTCGCACAGTGAGATCCAGGCCAGCCTGGACTCGCTCGGACCGATCTATGCCGGCCTGGCCGAAGCCGGCAGACAACTGCTCGACGACAGGCGGCAATGCTACGAGGCGCAAGCGGTCGAGCATGCCGAGATGGCCGGCAACCTGACCTCGGCCGCACAGCTGTGGGAGCAGAACGAGCGGGATGCCGCCGCGAAGTTCCGCGGCATTGTCGACGGCCAGTCGATGCGTGCCGATGGCTGAACCGAATCCGGGTTTTGACACGGCCCATCCCAGCGGGCATATCCTCTTCCGCTCCTGCCGCGGTGGCTACCTGCACAGCGTGGCGTTGACGGAGGCGGCACTGGATACCGACGCCGGCACACTGGCCGAGGCGATTG
>NZ_JBYCLE010000242.1:0-10075 GCF_057473765.1 Mycobacterium sp. TH-M106
AAGCGGTCACCGCCCTGGCGCAGAACCACGCCGCCTTCATCGAGATGAGCCCGCATCCGCTGCTGACCTACGCCATCGGCGAGACGCTCGAGGCGGCAGGGTCACCGGGCGAGAGCCGGGTGACGGGAACGTTGCACCGGGACAACCCCGAAACACTGACCTTCCACACCAATCTGGCCACCGTCCGGCCCGCACCGGTCGAAGCAGTGCAGCCCGACACCCCCGCAGCACACCTTACGGACCTGCCACCGAGGCCTTGGCTGCACGTCAAGTACTGGGCCGCACCGTCATCGGCGAATCGTCAGCCGACCAGTGCGCATCCGTTGCTGGGGATGCGCGTCGAGTTGCCGTCTGGCCGCCACCACGTCTGGCAGACGGATGTGGGAACCGACGTCATTCCGTGGCTGGCCGACCACAAGGTGCACGGCCAAGCCGTCATGCCCGCAACGGGTTTCGCGGAGATGGCGTTGGCCGCGGCGAGCGAGGCCCTAGGCTTGCCGGCCGAGGCCGTGACGCTGAATCGGCTCGAGATCGAACAGATGCTGCGGCTCGACGGTAGTACATCAGTGACGACCCAGCTGACGCGCGAAGACTGCGCCGACGGCATCGCCGACACTCCAGATCGTTCTGATACCGCAGGCATCCGCGTCGAGATTCATTCCCGCGCATCCGGCGGACACTGGTTGCGGCACGCGGTCGCTCGGGTCCAGGAGGCACGAACGGCACAGGCGGTACAGGTCGGGGCGCCGCCAGAGTGGACCGGCACAGCAGGCACAGTGGGCAAAGTGGGCACAGTGCTGCCGCCGGCAGACTTTTATGCCGCGCTGCGTCGGACCGGCCTGCATCACGGGACGGCTTTCGCCGCGTTGACGCGGATCACCCGCAAACCCGGAGGTTTGGCAGAGGCCGAGATCGTTCTGCCCGACGAAGCCGCACCGCACCGCGGCTACCGAGTCCATCCGGTGCTGCTCGACGCGGCGCTGCAGTGTCTGGCGGCCGCGCTGCCGGTCGAATCTTCGACCGGGTCGGCTGGATCGGCTGACGCCACCTACCTGCCGGTGTCGGTGGAGACCATCCGGGTCTTCGGGGACACCGGCCGTCGTGCCCGCTGCCGCGCCGAGGCCGTCAAACACGACGGCGACGGCACGGGCGGCATCCGCGGTCA
This sequence comes from Mycobacterium sp. TH-M106, assembly GCF_057473765.1. Classification (NCBI taxonomy): domain Bacteria; kingdom Bacillati; phylum Actinomycetota; class Actinomycetes; order Mycobacteriales; family Mycobacteriaceae; genus Mycobacterium; species Mycobacterium sp. TH-M106. The sequence continues at coordinate 1,166 of NZ_JBYCLE010000242.1, forward strand.
CGTCATGGTGACGGATGACACCGGAACCCCGACCGTCGAGCTGACCGGGATCTACCTGCAGCGCGTGCAGAGCCGGACGGTGCCGTTGCCGCTGGCGCAGAAGCTCTTCGGCACCACCTGGGTCGATACTTCGACGGCTCCGATCCCGGCCGGCGCGCAGTCAACGGCTCCCGGGCACGGCAGCTGGCTGGTGCTGACCGACGGCGCCGAAACCGAACACCTGGCAGACGGCTTTCTCGCTCAGTTCGGCTCGACGGCCCCGCGGATGCTGCGAGCGGATCTGTCCCGGGAGTCCGCCGTGCTGGAGGCTTTCGCGGAAACCGGGGCCGATCCCGAGCTTCCGCCGGCCGGAGTGGTCGTGTTCCTTCGTCACGGCTCACCGGACTGCTTCGACGCCCCCGACACCCCTGACGCCCTTGATGCGGGAGTGCTGCGTGGGCGTGACTTGACCTGGGCGGTCGCGTCGACGGTGCGCGCGCTTGTCGGAGGCTGGCACGGAAAGTCACCGCGGCTGTGGCTGGTATCCCGCAACGGCCTGGCGGTCACCGGGAGTGAGCGTCATGAGCCGGGCGACCCGTCGATCGGCGCCCTCAAGGGACTCGTCCGGGTGCTCGCCTACGAACATCCGGACTTACGGACCACTCTGGTGGATCTGCCGGACGACTCCCTGGCCCCACTGCTGGCCGAGCTGGCCGAGCCGCCCGAGCCGACGGGGCCGGGCGGAGCCGGCACCGACGACGTGATCGCCTGGCGCGGCGGGCAGCGATATGTGGAGCGGCTGTGCCGTGCGGCGCTGGGCGCGCAGCAGCACCGCCCAGTAGTCCGGCGCGACGGCGCCTACATCGTCACCGGCGGCCTCGGCGGCATCGGTCTGGTGGTGGCCCGCTGGCTGGCCGACAGCGGCGCCGGGCGCGTCGTGCTCAACGGGCGGTCCGAGCCCTCCGACGAGCAACGCGCCGTCCTCACCGAACTAGAAAGGCACACCCAGATCGCCGTCGTGCGCGGTGATATCGCCGAAACGGGGGTGGCCGAGCAACTCGTCGCGGCCGCCGAACAGACCGGGCTGGTGCTGCGGGGAGTGCTGCACGGCGCAGCCGTCATCGACGACCAGATCGTCGTCACCCTCACCCGCGAAAGCCTGGAACGGGTCTGGGCACCCAAGGCCGTCGGCGCCCTGCGGCTGCACGCCGCCTTACGTGAAGCCAGCACGGCTCGCGAACTCGACTGGTGGGTCGGATTCTCTTCGACGTCGTCGTTGCTGGGTGCGCCCGGGCAGCTGGCATACGCCGCCGCCAGCGCCTGGCTGGACGCCCTGGTCGCCTGGCGGCGGGCCTGCGGCCTGCCGGGGACCACGATCAACTGGGGTCAGTGGTCCGACATCGGGGTTGCCCGCTCGCTGACATTCAGCGCGCTGGATCCCATTGCCCCGGCCGAGGGGATCGAGGCCCTCGAGGCGGTGCTGGCCGACGGCCTCAGTCGGGTGGGGGTAACCCGGCTGCGGCTGGACCGCGGCGCGGCCGCCTTCCCGGAAATTCGACAACTAGGGTACTTCGCCGCGCTGGCCGACGAAGTGGAACTCGCCGCCGCGGACGACGACTGGGCCGGCCCCGGCGCGCTTCGCGAGATGGACGCGGCCGAAGCTGGACGGGTCGCCACCGCTCGGCTGAGCGCACGCATCCTGGCCGTCATGGGCTACCCCGAAGGCAGCGCCATCGACGCCGACAAGCCGCTGACCGAACTGGGCCTGGACTCACTGATGGCGGTGCGGATCCGCAACACCGTTCGCGGTGATTTCGAGGTGGAACCGCCGGTGGCACTGCTGCTGCAGGGTGCAACGCTGGCCGACCTGACGGCCGATCTCCTGCACCGCCTCGACCTGGGCGGACCGGACCAGGATGGCACGGGCGGGGGTGCCGGCGGTGTCCGGGCCCGGGCCCAGCAGCGCGGCGCGGCGCGGCAACGGGCCGCGGCGCGGCGCAAAGTGGGGGGCCGGGTGTGAACGGCAACAACGAACCCCTGCCGACGACGGCTATCGCGGTGATCGGTATGGCCGGGCGGTTTCCCGGCGCCAACACCCTGTCGGCGTTCTGGAACAACCTGCGCGAGGGCGTGGAGTCGATCGTCGACGTCTCCGAGGAAGACCTGCTGGCCGCCGGCATCGACGCCAAGGTGCTGGCCAATCAGTTCTACGTGCGGCGTGCGGCGCTGCTGGACGGGATTGACGAGTTCGACGCCGACTTCTTCGGCTTCACCGGCCAGGCGGCGAAGATGATGGATCCGCAGCACCGGCTGTTCCTGCAGTGCACATGGCACGCGTTGGAAGACGCCGGCTACGACCCGGAGCGGCTCGACGGTGCGGTCGGCGTGTTCGGCACCAGTACCACCAGCGGTTATCTGCTGCACAACCTGATGTCGCACAGCGATCCGAACACCGTCATCGGGCAGGGCGTCACCTTCGAGATGGTCAACCTCTCGCTGAACAACGACAAGGACTACCTGGCGACCCGGGTGGCCCACCAGCTCAACCTGCGCGGCCCCGCCCTGTCGGTGCAGACCGCCTGCTCGTCGGCGCTGGTCGCGGTGCACCTGGCCTGCCAGAGCATCCTCAACGGTGAATGCGACATGGCGCTGGCCGGCGGCGCGTCACTGCGCGTCCCGCACCGGGTCGGCTACTGGCATGAACCCGGCTCGATGGTGTCGGCGACCGGGCACTGCCGGCCGTTCGACGTGCGGGCGGACGGGACCGTCTTCGGCAGCGGCGTCGGGGCGGTGGTGCTCAAGTCGCTGGAGGCCGCCGTCGACGACGGCGACCGGATCCACGCGGTGATCCGCGGTTCGGCGCTGAACAACGACGGCGCGACGAAGATGACCTACGCCGCCCCCAACGCGGCCGGCCAGGCCGACGTCATCGCCGAAGCGCACGCGGTCGCCGAGGTCGACGCCGCCACCATCAGCTACGTCGAAACCCACGGCACTGGAACACCGCTCGGCGATCCGATCGAAATCGACGGCCTGAGACAGGCGTTCGGCGTTTCCACCGCGGAGCGTACTGCGCCATGTTTCATCGGCTCGGTCAAGTCCAACATCGGACACCTGGAGTCGGCGGCCGGCATCGCCGGTCTGATCAAGACGATCCTCTGCTTGCAGCACCGGGCTATCCCGGCGACGCTGCACTACACCAGCCCCAACCCGCAGTTGCACCTGGACTCCGGCCCGTTCGTTGTGCGCGGCGAATACGGCCCCTGGGAAGCCGACGGCGTCCGGCGCGCCGGGGTCAGCTCGTTCGGGGTTGGTGGCACCAACGCCCATCTGGTCCTGGAGGAATGGCCGAAAGCACCGGCCCGCCCCGCCCCACCCGGCCCGCAGGTGCTGCTGCTGTCGGCGCGCAGCGCCGAGGCACTGCAGCAGTCGCGCGTCGCGCTCGCCGCCGAGCTGTCCGGCCCGGACCCGCAGAACCCGCTGGCCGACGTCGCCTACACCCTGACGCGGCGACGCACGGAACCCATCCGGATGGCGGCCGTCGTCGCCGACCACCGCGACGCCGTGAGGGTGCTGGGCGCAGCCGAGCACGACAACGTCTTCATCGGCGAATCAGTGCCCGCCGCAGAGGAATCCGATTCAGCCGCAGATAATTCCAGCCGGGTGGTGTTCCTGTTCCCCGGACAGGGCGCCCAGCACATCGGCATGGCTCGCGACCTCTACGAATCCGAGCCGGTGTTCGCCGAGCACTTCGACGCGTGCACGACAGGGTTCGACGCGGAGTTGCGCGTCGACCTGCGCGCGGAGATCTTCGACGGCACCGCGCGCAACCTGGAGCGCACCGACCGGACCCAGCCCGCGCTGTTCACGGTTCAGTACGCGCTGGCGAAGCTGGTCGAAAGCTATGGCGTGCGCCCGTCGGCGCTGGCCGGGCACAGCATCGGCGAGTACGCCGCGGCCACCATCGCAGGCGTTTTCGATCTGGACACCGCCATCTCGGTGGTGGCCATGCGCGCCCGGCTGATGCACACCGCACCCCGCGGAGTGATGGTGGCAGTGCCGCTGAGCCCCGACGCGATCTCCGAATTCCTGTTAGCCGACGTCGATCTCGCCACGGTCAACGACCCGGGCGGCTGCGTGGTGGCCGGTGCCGAGGGCGACATGGCCCAGTTCACCGAACGCCTTGCGCAAGCGGGAATCTCAGCGAGGCGAGTCCGCACTTCGCATGCCTTCCACTCCCGGCTGATGGATTCGGTGATCCCGGAGTTCACCGGCTTCCTGTCCCGGGTGACGCTGCACGAACCTCAGATTCCGCTGCTGTCGAACCTCACCGGAACCTGGCTGGCGCCCAGCGAAGCTGCCAACGCCGCGACGTGGGCGCGCCAACTGCGGGCGACGGTCCGGTTCGCCGACGAACTCGACGCGTTGCTTGCCGATCCGCGGCGCGTCCTGGTCGAGGTGGGCCCCGGCGGCACTCTCACCGGGTCGGCGATGCGGCACCCGAGGTGGTCAACCGGCCCGGCCGGCCACCGGGCCGTCCGGTTGATGCGCCACCATGCCCAGAACCGCAACGACCGCGACGTGTTCCTGCTGGGGCTCGGGCAACTCTGGTCGGCGGGGATAGACGTCGACTGGGCACCCCGGCTCGGCGACCAACGCCAACTCGTGTCGCTGCCCGGCTATCCCTTCGAGCGCCGACGGCACTGGGTGGATCACAACGCCGCGGCACGCTGGGCGGGAGGTGCAACCGGCGCGGCGGCGGCCGGGCCACCTGGGCTCAAGGAGCAGACCCGAACGCCGGCCAACGGCAGTTCGCCGACGGAGGCGACGCTGCAGCGCATCTGGGCGGTCTGCCTCGGCTTGGAAAACACTGACTCGGTGGACCGCAACGCCAACTTCTTCGACATCGGCGGTGACTCGCTGGTCGCCATCAGTGTCGCGATGGCAGCCGCCCACGAAGGGCTGGACCTCACGCCGCAGGATCTCTACGAGAACCAGACCGTCGCTGCACTGGCCAAGACACTGGTAGACCGATACGCCGCCGGTGGGTTGGCGCGGCAGTCGCCGGCCGAGCTAGCTAGGGTCGCAAACCCCCCCGTTCCGCCGAACATCGCATACTTCCTCGAACACGGAGTACGCGAACGCGGCCGCTGGCGCGTTCCGCTGGTGCTGCGGCTGCGGCCCGACGTGAGCCTCGACGACGTCCGTGCGGTGCTGACCGCGCTGACCGCCCACCACGACGCGCTGCGGCTGCGCATCGACCAGCGTGCCGGGACGTGGGAGCAGACCATCGAAGCACCGCGAGAGTTCACTGAGCTGACCGTCCGGTCGCCATCCGACCTGGCGGAACCGCCGCCCGATGAACAGGACCCAACCAGCCCGCCGCTGACCGCCAGCTATGTCCAGGGCGGCGGGGACGACACGGACGAGCCCGGTTCGTGCTCCTTGCTGCTCAGCGTGCACGCGATGGTAGCCGACGAGCTTTCGCGGGAGATCCTGCTCACCGACCTGTTCACCGCGTTCGGCCAGCGGCTGGCCGGCCAGGACATCGACCTGCAACCGGTCACCACCTCATGGGCCGAATGGTCGCAGCGCTGCGCCGCCTTGGCCACCCATCCCGGTGTGGTCGAACGTCGAGATTTTTGGCTGGCGACCGCGGCCGCACCCACCCTGCGTGTCGTCTCGGACCCAGCAGACTTTCCGCCGCCGGGCGCAGGCGACCTGGTGCGGGTGCGTTCGGAGCTGACCGCGGCCGACACCACCGAATTCGACGACGCACGCCGCAGGCTGCGATGGGGAATCAACGAATTCCTGCTGGCCGCGCTGAGCCGGACCGTCGCGGCCACCGTCGGCGACGGCACCGTCGCCGTCGACCTGGGCGGACCGGGCCGGTCGGTGCTGCAACCCGACGTCGACCTGCGGCGCACCCTGGGCTGGTTCACCACGCTGTACCCGGTGCCGCTGCGCTGCTCGACGGGGTCGGGCGTGGCCGCCCGGCAGGCGCTCGACGACGTGCGCGAGATGCTGAATGCCGTCCCACACTACGGAATCGGCTACGGGCTGCTGCGCTACCTCTACGCGCCGACCGCACGCCTGCTCGGCACCGCCCGTCCGGCCGATGTCCACTTCGCCTACCTCGGCGCGATTCCCGACCTGCCGGACCTGGCCGCCGACGACGTGCCCGTCAGGCTGGACGCCGACACCGCGCTGCCGGTGCGTGAACCGATTCCCGGCCTGGGCCACGCCCTCGAGCTTCGGGCGTACCGCTGCACCGGGGTGCTGCACCTGGACTGGTGGTACGACAGCCGCCGGGTCGACGTGACCAGGGCGCAGTCGTTTGCCGACGGGCTCACGTCGACCCTGATGGAGCTGATCCGGGAGGCCGGCGAGGCCGGCGAGGCCGGGGAGGCTGGGGAGGCTGGGGAGTCTGGGGCCGAAGCCGACTCGGCCGGCGACGGCGACACCGAAGACGATGTCGTGCTGGTGGATCTGTCGGCGACCGACTCGGCGTAGGAGAACGGTGTTTCCCACCTCGGTGATCCGCAAGCTGGCCAACAGCGAGGAGATGCTCGCCGAAACGCACAATTTCGTGGGCCTGGCCGCGCAACTGGCGGGGCCGGTCGACATCGACGCCCTGTCCGCCGCCTACGACGCGCTGCTCGAAGCGCACCCCATCCTCACCGCGCACCTCGAGCGGTGCCCCGACGGGCGTCACCAGTTCGTCACCGACGATCTGCTGCCGGCTCAGATCGAGGTGGTGGAACTCGACGACCCGGCCGCCGAGGCCCCCCCGCCGCACTTCGACCAGAGCGAGGCGCTGGTCGGTCTTCGGGTGACCATCCGCGATGGCCAGCCGCAGCCGACCCTCTACGTCCACCACGCCGTCGCCGACGGCCACCACATGTACAGCCTGATCGAGGAGCTGCTGTCCTACTACACCGACCTGGTGGGCACCGGAAAGATCGGCGCGGTCAGCGTCGAGCCCGCGCCTGAGTCGATCGAGGCGGTGCTCGCCGAGCGGGGCATCCAAAAACAGCCCCGCTCAGGCATCGAGCGGTTCATGCCGGCGATGTTCGCCTACGACCTACCGCCGACCCGCCGTATCGTCACCGACGTCAAACCGGTTTCGCCGGTGCGAGTTCCGATGGTGTCCGGCCGGTTGAGCGCGGCCGAGACCGAGGACGTCGTCGCGTTCGGCAGGGCGCACGACCTGACCCTGCACGCCGTGCTCTCGGCCGCGGTGCTGATGGCCGAATGGGAACTTCGGGGCCGGCGCAACATCCCGATTCCCTACCTCTACACCGTCGACCTGCGCTACTTCCTGTCGCCGCCGGTGTCGGCGACGGGGTGCACCAACCCGGTCGGACTGGCGACCTACCTCGCCGAGATCGACCCCAAGACCCAGGTGGTCGACCTTGCCCGCGACATCGCCGAGACGTTTCAGGCAGACCTGGCCGAGGGCGTGATCCAGCAGTCCCGGCTGCACTTCAGCCCGGCCTACGTCGGCAACCCGCCCGGCCTGCCGGACGTCGTCGTGCTGTCCAACAACGGTCTGGTCCCACCGGTGCGCACCCCGCCGGGTGTGGAGGTGACCGCCACCCACGGCGAGCTGTACTTCGCGGTCAGCGCCGGAATCGACATCTACTTCACCCAGATCGTCGCCGAGCAGCTGAGCATCGAGTACCACTCGCACGGGCCGGCGCCGCAGAAGTCGGTCGAGGCGATCCGGGCGCGGCTGCGCGACATCGCCCGCCAGCACGCCGCGACCGGTCTCAGCTGACCGGCCCGAACGCATAGCGGTGGTATGCGAACATTCCGCGCAGCGGCGGAATCACCCGAACCAGGCCGACGGCCCGCCGGAATCCTGCCGGCGCCCGGTCAAACGTGGCCGCGTCGAAGAACGTGGTTGCCGCCAGCAGCCGGACCCCGCAGACGCGATCCAGGATGTCGGCCGGGCTGTTGACGGCCCAGTGCAGCGTCGATCCGGACTGGCGCTGCAGCCGGTGGGTCCGCTGCGACCGGACGCCCAGCCAGTTGTAGAAGTCCATCTGCAGTTCGCCGCGGCCGAAGCGGTCGACGACGCGCCGCAGCAGCGCGACGCCGTCTGGTTCGGTCAGGTACATGCTGATGCCCTCGGCCAGCAACAATGTCGGGCGGCCGGCGGGAATCCGGTCCAGCCAGGCGGTGTCGGCCGCCGACGCGGCGATCACCCGGTAGCGGCAGTGGTGGCCGCAGTGTTCTCGGGTGGTAAAAACCTTCTCGCGCAACGCGATGACCTCCGGCTGGTCGACGTCATACCAGTGCACGTCCGGGCCGGGGTCGAGGCGGAGCACCCGGCTGTCCAGTCCGCAGCCGAGATGGATCACCGCGGCCCGCGGGTTCGCGGCCAGGAACTGCGCCGTCCAGATGTCGTACAGAGCGGCGCGCACCGTCACCAGCGTCGTCCACCGGTCGGCCACCCCGAGTTCGTGCCAGGCGTAATCGATTCGGCTGGCTGCCGCCCTGGCGTAGCGGTCGCCGAGCACCGGCCGGGGCAGGTCGGCGTCGCGGGCTTTGCAGTACAGCGTCGTCAGCATCGTCTGCGCCGCGCCGTGCAGGTCGACGTGCACCTTGTCGGTCACGCCTGTGAGGGTAGTGGGCAAGGTAATAGGCTCGCCGGGAGGAGTTGCGGGAGGAGTTGAGGTGACCGATACCGGCAATCAGCGGCGCGACCAGCCGCAGCGTCCCCGCAGGGTGCTGTTGCTGTACTACAGCTACAGCGGGCAGGCCCGCTGCGTGCTCGAGGCCGCCGGGGAGGTGTTCGCCGAACGCGGCTGCCAGGTGGCGCACGCCTCGATCGAGTTCACCGACCCGCGGTACGCCGAGCGGTTCGCCCGCTTCCCGATGAAGCGGGTCTGGCCCGACATGCTCAGCGTGCTGGGCGCCCAGAAG
>NZ_JBYCLE010000243.1:0-5265 GCF_057473765.1 Mycobacterium sp. TH-M106
GTGACGGTGTCGGACCACATGGCCTACGACGGCCTGCACGACGCGTTCACCGACCAGCCGATGGGCGCCCTCACCGAGCAGCGCAACGACGTCGACAAGCTCACCCGACGTGCGCAGGACGAGTTCGCCGCGGGATCACATCAGAAGGCGGCCGCGGGGTGGAAGAACGGGATTTTCGCCGACGAGGTGGTGCCGGTGACGATTCCGCAGCGCAAGGGCGACCCGCTGGAGTTCACCAAGGACGAGGGAATCCGGGCCGACACCACCGCCGAATCGCTGGCCGGGTTGAAGCCGGCGTTTCGCCGCGACGGCACCATCACCGCCGCGTCGTCGTCGCAGATCTCCGACGGTGCGGCCGCGGTGGTGGTGATGAACAAGGACAAGGCCGTCGAGCTGAGGCTGAGCTGGCTGGTCGAGATCGGCGCGCACGGCGTGGTGGCGGGACCGGACTCGACGCTGCAGTCCCAGCCGGCCAATGCGGTCCGCAAGGCCGTCGCCCGGGAAGGCATCACGGTCGACGACCTCGGCGTCATCGAGATCAACGAGGCATTCGCCGCGGTCGCGCTGGCCTCCATCGCCGAACTCGACGTGAACCCCGACATCGTCAACATCAACGGTGGTGCGATCGCCCTCGGGCATCCGATCGGCATGTCGGGAGCCCGGATCACCCTGCACGTTGCGCTGGAGTTGGCCCGCCGTGGCTCAGGATACGGGGTGGCGGCGCTGTGCGGCGGCGGCGGCCAGGGAGATGCGCTGATCCTGCGGGCCGGATAGGTTGCTGGGTTGCGTCGACAGCGCGGCGATGTGATCTTGCTCATAGTTCTCGACGATGGCCGTCGACAAGGGCGCGACGAGGCGTGACAAACTTGACGGCGTGACCCGTCCCCGACCCCCGATCGGCCCAGCACTGGCCGGAGCGGTGGATCTGTCCGGCCTCAAGCAGCAGGCCGAGCAGGGTGGGTCCGGCGGCGCCGGGGGTGCTGGGGCAGCCGCGCCGGGCGGCACCGAGATCACCGAGGCCAACTTCGAGGCCGAGGTGCTGCTCCGGTCCAATCAGGTGCCGGTGGTGGTACTGCTGTGGTCGCCACGCAGCGCTGCGTGTGTCCAATTGGCTGACACTCTTGCGGGCTTGGCGCAGTCCGATAACGAGGGCGACACCGGCAAGTGGTCGCTGGCCACGGTCAACGTCGACACCACGCCGCGCGTGGCGCAGGTGTTCGGGGTTGAGGCGGTGCCCACCGTGGTGGCGCTGGCCGGTGGGCAGCCGATCTCCAGCTTCCAGGGCGTGCAGCCACCGGATCAGCTACGGCGCTGGGTGGATTCGCTGCTGTCGGCGACAGCGGGCAAGCTCGGCGGTGCAACCGATTCCGGCCAGGAGGCGCAGGTCGACCCGGCACTGACTCAGGCACGCGAACAGCTCGAGGCGGGTGATTTCACCGCGGCGCGAAGCTCTTATCAGGCACTATTGGACGCCGATCCCCAGCACGCCGAAGCCGGCGCGGCCCTTCGCCAGATCGACTTCTTGCAGCGTGCTACCGCGCACCGCCCCGATGCGATTGCTGTTGCCGACGCCGCCCCGGACGACGTCGACGCCGCGTTTGCCGCTGCCGACGTGCAGATCGTCAACCGGGATGTCGCCGCCGCGTTCGACCGGTTGATCGCGCTGGTGCGACGAACGTCCGGTGATGCGCGCACCTCGGTGCGGACCCGGCTGGTGGAGTTGTTCGAGCTTTTCGACCCGGCCGATCCGGATGTCGTCGCCGCGCGCCGCAACCTGGCCAGCGCGCTGTACTGATTGCTGGTCGCGAGCATGCGCAAAGTCGCACTCCCGGAGACCGGATCGCGCGATTTTGCGCATGTTCGCGCATCGGCTCCGTCGGCGGATCAGTATGGAGGCTGCAGCTCGCCGAACATCGGGAAGTGGCGCACGTTGGTCGTCAATAGATCCGCGTCGATGACGATCGCCGTCGCGGCGATCACGTAGTCAACGTCGTCGATACCACTGTGGCTTCGCCTGAACCGACGTGCCAGCTGTCCAGCTACCCGGGCCACATGTTGCGTCACTCCCGCCCAGGTCAGGGCCGAGCAGAAATCCTCGAGGGCCGTCAACTCCTTTTCGCGGACGCCGGCCAGCAGCTCGAATCGAATCAACTCGCTGGCCACCACTTCCTCACCGGAATCAACGAGTCCGGCCAGCAATTCGACAGCAGCGGGCTGACCGCGCAGATGATCCACGGCAACCGTGGTATCGATCAGCTTCACGCCAGACCGAGCCGGGCAAGACGCTCGTTGAGGTCGCCGCGAATGGCATCAACGTACTCAGCTCCGGTGAAGTCACGCTCCCGCCAGGCACCGCCGCTTCGCCGCAGCGCCGCCACTCGCTCATGCTTTGACCCGCTCCCGTAGGTGCTGCGGACTGCCCGGCGGATCAGTTCCGATCGAGAGGCACCGCTTTCCTCGGCGGCACGATCCAACAGTTCGATCTCCTCGTCGCCCAGCGTGATCTGGGTTCGCATTACATCACTATACGTCTAGTGATGTCGCAGCGCGCAAGTCGACTCCAGCGATGAAACCATCCCAAGCGCCCTAACAACTCCGGGCATCGGTGGGTTCGCGTGGGTCGCGGCTTAACCGGCGTCGGGACCAGGGCTCGACGGTTTCACCGGGCGTTGCTGGCGTGCGCGGATGAGCATGGCGAAAGTCAGCGGACCGCTCTCGATGTGAAGCCGGTGTCGGTACGGTTAAGAGTTGTCGATGAGTGGTGGTTCATTCCCGGGTCGAATGCTAGACGGTCTCTGTTGCGGCGGATAGCCGCCGCAGCGCCGCCCGGACCAGGGCTGCGTCGGTGGTCGGCCAGAACGGCGGCAGCGAGGCACGCAGGTAGTCGCCGTAGCGCGCGGTCGCCATGCGCGAGTCCAGCACCGCCACCACTCCTCGATCGTCGAGGCCACGCAGCAGCCGGCCCGCCCCCTGCGCAAGTAACAGCGCCGCGTGGCTCGCGGCGACGGTCATGAAACCGTTGCCGCCGTGGGCGGTCACTGCGCGCTGGCGGGCGGCCAGCAGCGGGTCGTCCGGCCGCGGGAACGGGATTCGGTCGATGAGCACCAGCGACAGCGATGGGCCGGGCACGTCGACGCCCTGCCAGAGTGACAGCGTGCCGAACAGGGAGGTGTCAGCATCGGCGGCGAACTGCTCGACCAGCGCGCCGGTCGCATCGTCGCCCTGGCACAGCACCGGCGTTTCCAGGCGCTCCCGCATCGCCTCGGCGGCTGCTCGTGCCGCCCGCATCGACGAAAACAGCCCCAGCGTGCGCCCGCCGGCGGCGCTGATCAGCTCCGCGATCTCGGCCAACTGCTCGGCCGAGCCGGCGCCGTCACGCCCGGGAGCCGGCAGATGCGCGGCGACGTAGAGGATGCCGGCCTTGGCGTGGGCAAACGGCGATCCGACATCCAAGCCCCGCCAAAGAGATTCCGGATCCCCGTCCGTCAGGCCCCAGGCGCTCGCCATTGCTGCGAAGGATCCGCCGACGGTCAGGGTTGCCGAGGTCAGCACCGTGGTCGCGCGGGCGAACAGCCGATCACGCAACGGCCCGGCCACCGACAGCGGTGCCACCCGTAGCACCGGGCGCACCGAACCGCGGTTGTCCTCGTGGTCCAGCCACACGACGTCGGTGCGCTCCGGGATGGCGGGTCTGAACGAGGCCAGGATTCGTGTCGCGGTGTCGGCGATTTCGGTGAGCGCCACGACCGCCTCTTTGCGCGCGGCGGCAGCCTTCGGGTCGCTGGGCGCGGGGTCGATCGCCGATTGGGCCGCACCGGCGGCGTCGCGCAGCGCGGTCAGGTAGGTCGCCAGCTCGTCGTCGAGGTGATCCATCCGGCGGGGGCGCGCGTCGTGGATCGCCGAGCCGAACGTGGTCGCCGCGGTCTCGAACCGCTGGGTCAGTTCAGCTGAGACCAGCCGCGTGATCCGCCGCGACGCGACGCCGAGCGCAGCCGGCGTGAGTTCGCCGGTGGCCACCGAAGTCACCCGGTCCACCAGCTCGTGTGCCTCGTCGATCACCAGCAGTCGATGCTCGGGCAGAACGTTGGCCTCGCCGATCGCGTCGATGGCCAGCAGCGCGTGGTTGGTCACGACAATATCAGCGCCGCTGGCATTTTCGCGTGCGCGCTCGGCGAAGCACTCGGCGCCGAACGGACAGCGGGCCGCGCCCAGGCATTCGCGTGCCGACACACTGACCTGCGCCCAGGACCGGTCTGCTACACCGGGTTTGAGCTCGTCGCGGTCGCCGGTATCGGTCTCCGACGCCCACGCGGTAAGCCGCTGCACGTCGCGGCCTAGGGCGGTGGCGGCGGAAGGTTCGAAAAGCTCCTCCTGCTCACCATCGGTCGGTGCATCGGTACCGCTGGAGCCGCCGTGGATTTTGTTGAGACACAGGTAGTTCCGTCGTCCTTTGAGCAGCGCAAACTGTGGCCGTCGCGGCAGGACATCGGCCAGCGCGTCGACGAGTCGGGGCAGATCGCGCTCGACGAGCTGACGTTGCAAAGCGATCGTCGCGGTAGACACCACCACCGGGGTGTCATCGGACACTGCGCGGGCGATGGCGGGAACCAGATAGGCCAGCGACTTGCCGGTGCCGGTTCCGGCCTGAACGGCCAGGTGTTCGCCGGTATCGAAGGCATGCGCGACCGCTTCGGCCATCTGCACCTGGCCGCTGCGCTCGGTGCCGCCCAGCGCGGCTACCGCGGTGGCCAGCAGCTCGGGCACGTGGTTCATCGAGGCACCGTCTCCTGCGACCAGGTGGCGTCGGCGATCAGGGTCGTCGACCCGAGCACACCGATACTCTACGAACCGTCTTCTCGCTGCACGACTACTGCCCGGTGGGCGGCAGCGCTTGCGGGCTGCTGGAGGCTTATCCCGTGGACAATTCCGCGGCGAACCGGACGAATTCGATGGTTGGGGTTGCGGATTGCGGCAGGTGAGCGTTAGTTTAACGTTGGATTAAGGCCTGTTGTGTGCTGCGGGGACCTCCACTAAGGAATTAGATTGATGACCGAGCTTTTCACGGTGGGTGATCGTCGATCACGCACCACCACGGTGGGTCGTCGTCGTCCCGTGGGCCTTGTGGTGGGTGCGGCGGCGTTTGTGGTGGTGGCGATGAGTCTGACCGTGGGTGTGCCGCCGGCGCGCGCTGATGTCGTCGATTTGATCATCGACCCGTTGGTTGACTCGGTTCAGGCGGGTTTGGCGGGTGTTACCGATGCGGTG
>NZ_JBYCLE010000244.1:0-1278 GCF_057473765.1 Mycobacterium sp. TH-M106
GCTCGTAGGTGTCGCCCCAGCGCAGCGTTCCGGTCATCGCCATCCCGGTCTGAAAGTAGGAGCAGGTGTCGTCCTGGCCGAAACAGGCGATCTTGCCGTTGTAGGTCGACGCGCCCAGCGGCACCGGTGCCCGGGTGGGCGTCACGTCGAGATCAAGCTGCATCAAACGGCCGGCTTGGTCGCAACCGGGCAGGCTCACCCGGTAGGTGTAGGGCATCAGGTGTCCGTCGGTGTCGCGGCAGGTCGCCCAGACCGCGGTGCCCGCACCGCTGCGGTAGCCGATGTCGAGATGCCCCGCGGCGGCGGACAGCTTCGGCGCAGCGTCCGGGCGCAAGCTGGCCGGCGGCATGTCGTAGTCGGTGTAGGTGTCGTACTCGCCGGTGTCGAGGTCGAACAGCGCCATGGTGTAGAAGTCGGCGACCACCGACCCACCCGGGCGGTTCCTGTTGACGATGGTCAGGAACGCGAACGCACGGCCTGATACATCGGTCGCGGCGGTGAGCCGGCCGGCGAGAAACCAGGTGTCGGACTCATGGTCGGGGTGATCGCCTTCGGCGGCAGGGAAATCCAACACTCCGGGCACCAGCCGAAACGGGTACTGACGCCAATCTCCGTGGTCCGGGTCGATCATTGCGCTGTTATGTTAGCGTCGGCGGTAAAGTCTTATCGCGTTTCCTAAGGTGGTGTCCGATGGCACGATCCAATCACCGTTTCTATGACGAACTCTTCATCGGCGGGCGTTGGCAGCGGCCCGCCACCGATAAGCGGCTCACGGTGATCTCCCCGCACACCGAGCAGCCGATCGGGGAGGTTCCCGAGGCCACCCCCGAAGACGTCGACCGGGCGGTCGCGGCCGCCCGCACCGCCTTCGACGATGGTCCGTGGCCGCGGCTGAGCCCGGGCGAACGGATGGAGAAGGTCGAGAAGCTCGCCGCCGTCTACGGCAGCCATCTGGAGGAGATGGCCGACCTGATCACCGACGAGATGGGG
The DNA here is from genome assembly GCF_057473765.1 of Mycobacterium sp. TH-M106. Lineage (NCBI taxonomy): Bacteria > Bacillati > Actinomycetota > Actinomycetes > Mycobacteriales > Mycobacteriaceae > Mycobacterium > Mycobacterium sp. TH-M106. The sequence goes on from NZ_JBYCLE010000244.1 coordinate 991, forward strand.
TCACCGCGGCAGTTCTCCCGGCAAGGGCAGGCTGTCGGTGCGGCGGCGATGATGCACCTAGGTGTGGCGACCGGGCGGGAGTTCCCGTGGGTCGAGCGCCGCCACGGGGTGCTCGGCGAGGTCCAGGTACGCCGGGCTCCGGTCGGGGTGGTCGGTGCCATCGTGCCGTGGAATGTGCCGCAGTTCGTCATCATGCCCAAGCTGATCCCGGCGTTGATCGCGGGCTGCACCGTCATCGTCAAACCGGCACCCGAGACACCGTTGGACGCACTGTGGCTGGCCGAGATG
>NZ_JBYCLE010000245.1:0-7122 GCF_057473765.1 Mycobacterium sp. TH-M106
TGACGAATCCGGCGAAGTTAGCAATCGGGGTGATTTTGGCGGGGTCGAATTTGATCACGGAGTACTTCAGACCAGGGTCGTTGGCAAGGGCCACCACAGTACCCACCGGTCCGAGGCTTTCCGAGCCCTCGGCGACGACTGGGGAGTCAGGTCCGCCGCAGCTCGCGGCGGTAAAGCCAACCAGGTCTCCGGTGTTGTCGTGTCCGATGGTTGCCAACGTGCAATAGCTGCCGCCGACAATGATGCCGGCCCCGCCGCCCAGCGGGACGGCCGCCGAGGCGGTGGGAGAGGAAAGCGCGGCCAGCAATACCGCCGCGAACCCTGTCGCCACCAGCGAGCCACGACCAATGCGCACAGGGAAACATTATCCATTTCGTCTCGGTCCCGCGTTCACCTCTGGCGTCAGCCGGGGGCTCCGGGGGTTCCCGGGGTGCCGTCGCCGCCGCCGTTTCCACCGTTTCCGCCGGGTTGAGCAAACGCGCCGTTTCCGCCGTTGCCGCCGTCGCCACCACGGCCGTTACCGTCGACCCCGACGCGGCCGCCGTCTCCGCCGTTTCCACCGATGTTGAGCGCGTTGGAGCCGCCGCCGCCGTTGCCGCCATTGCCACCTGCCCCACCGGTGCCGCCCGGGATGCCGGCACCACCGTTGCCGCCGTTTCCGCCGGCTGCGGCGCTGCCGCCGGTGCCGCCGGTGCCACCGTCCCCGCCGGTGCCGCCGTCGGCTGCGCCGCCCAACCCACCGGCGCCACCGGAACCCGGGGACAGGCCGACACCGCCCGTGCCGCCGTCACCACCATTGCCCCCGGTCCCACCATCGCCGGCGCCTCCGCCCCCGCCACCGCCGCCGCCACCGCCGTTGACAAGTCCACCCACGCCAAGGCCCGTCCCGCCGGTGCCGCCGCGCCCGGGGGTCCCGCCTGTCCCGGCGCCGCTGGTACCGCCGGCGCCGCCGTCACCGCCGGCACCCGCTTGATCGATGATCAACGAGCTGCTAGCGCTACCGGCGCCGCCGTTGCCGCCGTGGTTTGCTTGAGCACCGTCGATGCCATTGCCGCCGTCGCCGCCGTTGCCGCCGTCGCCGCCGATGGCGATGGGATTCCCCTCGGTGTGACCGCCGTTACCGCCCGTGCCACCAACCCCGGCCACGGCGCCGGCGCCCGTGGCGTCGCCACCGGCCCCACCCGCGCCGCCGATGCCACCGACCCCCAACGTGGTGGGATTGCCGCCAGGAACACCGCCGGCCAGTGGCATGGAGTCACCACCGACGCCACCGTCGCCGCCGGCGCCGGCGACGGCATCGGTCCCGGTGGCCGCGCCGCCATCACCGCCGGCCCCACCGTCACCCCCGGTGGCATACGTCAGCAGCAGGGCCAACACCACCGGATAAGCGAAGCCCTCCTTGCTGCCCGTGCCGCCGCTACCACCGTCGCCGCCGGCACCGGCGATGCCGTCGGGACCGCTGGCCGGCCCACCAGCACCACCGTTGCCGCCGTCGCCACCGATCCCGGACGTCAAGAAGCCACCGGCGCCACCGTTGCCGCCGTTACCGCCGGGCTCGCCGGCGCTGCCGTCCCCGCCGTTACCACCGGCGCCGCCGTCACCGACCACAAACCCGCCCGCGCCCCCGGCACCGCCGGCAGCGCCGGTCCCACCGTCGCCGCCGGCGCCGCCGTTGCCGAACAGCCCGGCCGCACCACCCTCGCCGCCGGCCACCCCGGTCTCGGTGGAGTTCCAGCCGGCACCGCCATCGCCGAACAACCAGCCACCGGCCCCACCGTCGGGATGCAACTCAGTACCGACGGCACCGTTGTCGATCAGTCCCCGGCCGGTCAGCTCCTCGAACGGCTCGTTCAGCAGATTGTTGATAGGCGCGGTCACCGGGCTGGTGATCCAAGCCTCCCCAAGACCATGCAGTGCCCCGTAGATCGCACCCATCAGCCCCCCGGAGTCGATGAAACTGGTTACCCCCGAGACCGGCGGATCAGCAAGCCCACCCAGGGCGGCGTTGACCCCCGCTGCCGGGTCGCCGGCGCCCGGGTCGGGCAGAACCGCGGCGACCGAGTCAGGAAACGCATCGCTGGTGTCGGCCGATGCAGCAGGATCGAGCCAGAGAGTGGGGTCGAGCAGATCGTCGAGCCCGACGTCCGCACGGGCGACCGGCGCAACCGCCGCCAGAAACACCGCCGCCGAACCCAACCCAACCCAGCGACGACCACGATGCCGTCCACTACCCTTACAACCGAACACCCGGACCCCCAGCGAAATTTTTCCCGTCGGGCGGTTACACCCGACACGAGCTGTCCCCGAGCATATTCGGTGAACTTAACCGGGGTGCTCACCGCTCTGTCGCCGCAGGTCAATTCGGGCGGTGCGTCCCAAAAACTTCATGGGTACGTTCCAAACCGTTCCCGCGGCCGCACGCTGACCAGGTGTGGAGGTATTTCAGGCCAGTCCCCGAGGGCGACGAGGGCGAAGGGCGAGGGACATCCTTGACTACCTGACTAAAACCCCGCCGATCCGCGCGACCAGCGGATTTCAGCGGTGTCCTGGGCGTCCTAGTGCCGTTCCTGATGCAACGGTACGCAGTCTGTGCCGATCAGGGTGTGGCGGGTGTGAGTTTAGCTGGCACGACGAATGCCACGCGACGTCTGGGTCGGCGTGGCCGGCGTGGGTTGGCGCTGGTCGTGGTGCCCGGCGTTAGGTGGCTCGCTCGTGGGGTTGTCGTCGCCAGTGCAGGTAGGCCGCGATGGCGTTGCGGCCTATGGCGAAGCCGAGCATGACGGTCAGTTGTCGCACGGCAGTGTTCTGTGCCCCCAGAGCGTCGACAGTGGCATCGCGTAGAGCCGGTCGCCGTGCGAGGCCGAGTGCATACCGAGATGGAACAAGATGCCGGCGTGCAGCTTGTCGCCCAGGTGTGCACCAATCCAGCGCAGTCCGCGGAAGGCATCGGCGCCCGGCGAAGTGGACGCCTTTATCTCGATGGCCACAACCCGGCCTCGCGGACCCTCCAACAGGAAGTCGACCTCACGGCGGTCGGTGGTCCGGACATGGTACAAGTCGGCCCTAATATCAGCGGTTGCAATGGATTTCGTCAGCTCCCCGACCACGAAGGTTTCCAGCAGCGGTCCGAGCACTGCGTTGCCGGGTTCGGCGATTGCGTCGGCGTCGGCACCCAGCAGATGGGCCGCGAGTCCGGAATCGCTCACGTAGAGCTTCGGTGTCTTGACTAGACGCGACACCCGGTTCGATGACCAGGCGGGCAACTGCACCGTCAAGAACACGATGTCCAGGTAGGACAGGTAATTGCGGGCAGTGTCCCGTGCCAGTTCCGCACCCCGGGCGAGATCGGTGAGAATCGCGAGGCTACCGGACCGCGCTGCCACGAGACCGAGGAGCTTGGCGACCGCATCCGCGCGGGCAACTGAGGCGAAGTCGCGGATGTCGCGATTAATCACCGTGGCGAGATACCCGTCGAACCAGGCGCGCCGGGCAACGCCAGGTTGGATTCGCAGCGTTTCGGGGTAGCCGCCGGCGACGATGCATTCGAGGTAGGCGTCACGGTTCCACGTCGACGTTGCGAGCAGCCCGGCTGGGTCGTCGAAGAGGCGGCCCACGATGACCTGCTGGCTGCCCACGCGCTCTGCCATGCTGAGCGGCCACAGCTCGACGAACGCGAGGCGTCCGGCAAGAGATTCGGAAAGCGTGGGGACGGTGAGGAACCGGCTCGATCCCGACAGTACGAACGATCCCGGTCGCGGATCGGCGTCGACGACCATCTTGATCGCGCGGATTAGTTGATCACCACCGAGTTGCACCTCGTCGATACCTCGCGGTAGTGCTCCGTACCGTGCGAAGGCAACCGGGTCGTCACGCGCCGCCTGCAGCATGTCGACAGTGTCCAGGGTGCGATAGGTGCCGCCCACTCGGTCGAGGTAACGGGTCAGCAGCGTTGACTTCCCAGACTGGCGCGGGCCGTTCACCATCACGATCCGCAGGCCCGCCACCAGTTCGTCCAGTCGTCGTTCGGCTGCACGAGAGATATACGCATCAGGCGGTTGCATGCCTAGATACTAGTCGATTATTTGACTAGTGACTAGCCAAATAGCTACACAGAATTTCAGCTTGCCGCACGGCGAGGCGTTCGCGGTGAGCTCGCGGCTACCACGCGCGAGACCCGGGCCAGATGCTCGCGTAAAATTACGGCCAGAAACGTTCGGGGCGCTCCCGATCAGCGGCCTCTGACAGACGCCGGGACCCTGGGGTCGACACCGGCCGGGATCGGCGGACCCCACCGACCTGCGGTCGCGGCGTTTTAGAGACGGCCCGCGAGGGCGTGTCTTCGAATACCTGACTGAAACCCGGTCGGTTGGTGCCACAGGCGGCTTTCACGGCGTCCTGGTGCCGTTCCCGACGAATCGACACTACGTCTCGGCCTGCCGGGGTGTGGCTGGTGCGAGTTACACGCAGATCAAGCACCATGTGGAAGCGGCCGAGCGCTACACCAATCTGGCCTCGCGCGGACTGCTCACGGCCGGCTGGATCAGCCGTGCCCGCGCAGGATTATCCGTATCATCCTGAGGTTGTAGCGGACGAACCGCCAGGGCTGGATGAGCAGGCTCTGGCGTGCCCACAGTGTGCCGCGGGTGGGCAGCGGGGCAGAGGCGATGCTTTCGGCAGTCCGGGCGTTCGCCGTCGACTCGATGCTGTCGTCGTCCACGAGAGCGCCTCTCATTCGGGTCATTCGGGGATCAGCCACCAGAACGGCCGGGCTTTTGCCTTGTAGATGAACAGGTAGTGTAGCGCCAGCTTTATCCAGTGCCCGGCCAAACCGATCTCTCCAGACGTGCCGGCGATATCGCGGCCGGTCTGCGGATACTTCTTCCAATCGGGAACGATCGGGTACATCGTCATCGCCGCAGCCGAACCTTGCCCGAAACCGGTGCCGGCCGAGGCGACGCACGCGGCGCCCACGGTCGCCATCGAGACCTGGTGGGCGGGCACGGGGGCGCCCTTGGTGATTCGGTCGCGGATGGTCTCGGCGACCGCCTTGGCCATCATGCCCGACGGCATGCCGGTGCGTGGTGGGGATGGGGTGATGACCGTTCCTTTAAGGCTCTTGCGTGGCTTCGAGATCGGATGCGGGGGCGCAAAAGCGATGCCCGGCGCGAAGATGTTCGGGTAGGCGGGCGACTCGTAGGTGTGCGGCCAGTCATCGGCGGACCATTCTTCGTAGGGCTTCCCCGAGTAGTCGGCGTCGACTTTCAGAAAGCCCGACGGCGCGAACAGGGCGGAGGTGATATCGGCGCCGTCCTTGTCATAGGCGGCCAGCGCCACGCCCCGAAACGGCGGCAGCAGCATGGCGAAGTCGAACTCCAGGGTGTGCTCGTTGCCGTCAAGCTGCTCGTAGCGCAGTTTGCCGTCCATGACCTCGCTCACGTGCGCCTGGGTGATGGCCTTGACGCCGCGCTCGCGAAACAGCGACTCGGTCCACATCCGGCTGGACTGCACGAAACCTTTCTCGACGAACTGCATGCCGTCGACGCCGAAGTCGCCGAGTTCGTATTCATTGGTGAGGTAGATGATCTCGGCGAGGTCGCGCACCCCGGCGCTGCGCAGCGTGTGCTCGACGTTGAACGTGTACTCGAACGCCGCGCCCTCGCAGGTGCAGGTGCCGTGTCCGACGCCGACGACCAGGCGTTGCTTCTCGCCAGCCTTCAGCTTGGCGACGACCTGGTCGAAGGCCTGGGCCGTTGCTGCGGCGTGGGCAGCGGTGCACACCGACCAGGAGTGGCCGTCGGGTCCCAGGCCGGGTGTGGCGGCGAAGTTCAGCTGCGGACCAGTGGCGTTGATGAGGTAGTCATAGCTGAGGTTTCCGGTCTCACCACGGTGTTCCTCGTCGGTGTAGGTGAAATCCACCGACGGCGACGACTGCTCGCCCGTACCCTCGGGCCGGATCGCGGTGGCAAGACCCTGGTGGAAGACGATGCCCTTGCGCTGATAGACGGGCTTGAGCGGAACCAGCACCTTTTTGACGTCCGTCCGGCCAACTCCGACCCAGATGTTCGATGGTATCCAGTTCCAGTCGGGCTGCGGTGAGATTACGACGACCTCGTGCTTTCGGGATAGCATTCGGCGCAGGTGCAGCGCGGCGGTGTGTCCGGCGATCCCCGCGCCCAGGATGACGGTTCGTGCCATTGGTGCTCCTCGGTCGACAGACAATCCAGGCCCATGGTATACCGCGTGGGGTATATGTCGCAATTGTGCCCGCCCCTCAGCATTTGCGACTACGCCCTGGTCTGCGCGCAGCCGCAGAACTGCGAAAGTCGCAGATCTATACCCACTGGGGTATACTGACTCGGTGCCTTACGCCTAGACGGCGCAGCGGAATCACCCGTGGGTCGTGCGCGATGGTGGTTTGCGGTGTCGACCACTGCCCGTGAACATCGGCTGCACTCGGATGGAGGTGTCGATCATGCCCGGGTGGCGCCTCCGCGACTTTCACGACGACGACCTCGAACAGGTCATCTCCATCTGGGAGGAGTCTCGTCACTCCGACGGGGCACCGCCGGTGTTTACGATTTCTGAGGTGGTGTCCTCGGCTCGGTCGGGGCGCCCGGCAGTGGTCGCCGTTGTGGGCGAGGAAGTCGCAGGGGCCGGGTTGGCCCAATTCGATGGCGAGCGCGCCTGGATTGCGATGGTCGCACTGGGTGACAAGTGGCGTAACCGCGGGATCGGCAGCGCCTTGCTCGCGGAGTTGGAGCTGCGTCTGCGCACTCTGGGAGTCCGGCGAATCGGTGCGTTGCTTCCGGCCGGGGCCACCGGCACCGCGGCGCTGCGACACTGCGGCTATCAGGAGCGTGCCGGGCTGACGTATTTCGAGAAGATCGACGTTGTCCGCAGCTCAGATGCGGGTCTGCTCGCGCAACTCGGCGGACAGGTGCTTCCGTGTGCAGGTTGGGATGCGGTGGCGGGCATGGAGACAGAAAAGCAGGTCGTGGAGCGGCGGATCGTGATGCCGCTCACCGAGCCCGATGTTGCGGAAAGGTACGGCGTCTCACCGCCGAAAGCGGCCATCCTGTTCGGGCCGCCGGGTACCGGTAAGACCAGCTTCGCCAAGGCTGT
>NZ_JBYCLE010000246.1:0-5446 GCF_057473765.1 Mycobacterium sp. TH-M106
CATCACCGGGGAGATCAGCCGCATCCCGGTGGCGACCATCGCGATGACCATGCCGACGATCAAGATCACGATCACCACCGGCAAGGCCCGCTGCAAAAAGGATGCCGGGACCACCCGGGGCAGCTCTGGGGGTGGTTCGACGGTGATGGTGCCCGTGTCGATCGGCGGCGGCGCGAGCCGGCGACGGGCCTCGAAGATCAGTCGGCTCATCGGGTCTCACCCCCGACCGGTCCCGTCGCGGCCGGGCGGCCGCCTCGCTGATCCGGCGCCAGCCCATCGTGGGCCACCAGCGCGTCGGCACGTGACAAGGTGGGGCCGGGCGCGAACAGCGAGAGCACCGACCACGGGACAGCCAGCGCCGGCTGACTCAAGCCGAGGGCCGAAGCTGTGTCGGCGTGGCCGGCGTCAACCCCGTTATCTGCCTCGGCGCTGATGCCGTACCGGACGCCGGTATCGGAGATCCAGAACAGCGGCCCACTCGCAGTTCCGGTAGTAAGAGCAGACGGGTATCCGCTGACGTTCGCGACGAAGTAACCGGTGCCCGGTGCCAGCGCGACACGACTGGCGGTCCCGCCCGCGCCGGCGCCGACCAGCTCCAGGGTGCTCATGCCTGCAGGCAGCGGCAGTGCCGAGCCCGACAGCAGCTCCAGGGCGGCGGTGCTGGCCCCGGCGGGTTTGCTCCAGCGCACGCAGGTCACCGGCTCGCGAACCGGGTCGGTGATGCTGACCGGCTGCTCCGGGTAGCGGGAGGTGTCCAGCGCTCGCGACACCGGCAGCCGGGCGATGTCGTCGGCGCCGAGCCGGGGTGGCCGGTCCAGGCCATAGGAGTTGGTATTGCGCAGCACCGCCGCCACCACACCGGAGACGGGTTGCAGCCCGTCGGGCATGACGGCGTAGTACAGCATGGTGTTAATGGTGTTGTCCGTCGCGTAGGCGGCCACGACCGCACCCACCGGCGCCGATGCTGCCGACGCGGGCAGGTCGAACTGCGGCTTACCTCCCGCGCCCGCGATCACCGGGACGGTCAACGCCGGCGCCTCCGGAACGGCATTGAACAATCCGGACGCGATCGGGCGCGGTGCGGGTACGTCAACACCGGGACCACTGAGGCCAAGCGCACTGGTGACGGCGCGGTCCGCCAGGTCGATACGGCTGCGTTTGCCGTCCCACAGCAGCCAGGCGCCCGCACCACTGTCACCACCATCGGCGAGCACCGCGCGGCGCGACCCCAGGGCACCGGCCCGCGCCCCGCCGCCGTGCGGCGGCCCGGCGATCACCGTCACGCCGGGACCGGGGGCACCACCCGCCTGCGAAGGAGTGACCGCGTCACACACCGTCCAGTCCGCGTCGCGTGCGCTGTTTTGCACCATGCGCTCCGGCGCACCGGGAATTCCGACCAGGTTGCCGCGCGGGAACGCGTCCAGCCTGCTGCTTTTCACCACGGTAGGGTCTACCGGCCGACCGACGATCAGCCGCGCCGAGGTCAGGTTGAGCACCGGGTGCAGCTGCTCGCCGACCCGCACATAAAGGGCCGAGGTGGACTTGTCGGAGAGCACCGGGTCATTGCCGGGCACGTGGTTGGGCCAGATCAGCGTGAACGCAAAGCAGCCCGCCGCCACGGTGGCCAGGACCAGCACCCCCATCAGCACCGCACGGGTCTGGGTGCGCAACGGTTCGACGAGCAGCCGGGTGTCGTGCAGGGCGACACCCGCGGCGATCCGCCGCATCACAAACCGCCAGCCGCTGACCTGATGCTTGGTGACGAAGCCGCGGCGGTAGACCACCTGGTCCGGGTTGTCGTTGGCCGGGGTGCGTGACGCGAACGACCGCCGGCCTTCCCCGGGTGGGCCGGGCTGCTGGGTGCTCATGCCGGCATCTCCAGACCCAGGCCTTCCAGCAACGAGCCCACCGTATTGGCGACGTCGACGTGGGTGATCGTCATCAGCTCGTCGTCGGTGAACTCACCGGTTTCGGCATGTTCGGAGTGATCCAACCGGAATTCGCGCTCCTCTTCGGACTTTTCCACGATGTTGCGGACGAACCGACCATTGCCGGCGATATCCAGGCCGCGACGTTCGACACCGGCATTGTCGGCTTTCTTCATCTCGGCCAGATGGGCGAACAGTGCTACGAGGTCATCGCGCGCGGACTGTTCGAAGACGCTGTCGCGCCTGCCGGCCATGTAGTTCGCGATCTCGATCAACTCGGTCGGCTTGTAGGACGGGAAGTCGATGGTGCGCGTGAACCGCGACCGTAGCCCCTGGTTGGTGTCGAGGAACCGATCCAGGTCGGCGCGGTACCCGGCGATAATGACCACCAGCCGATCGCGGTCGTTTTCCATCCGGGCCAGCAGGGTGTCGATGGCCACCAGGCCGAAATCGTTCTTGGCGCCGGTGGCCACCAGCGCGTAGGCCTCGTCGAGGAAGAGCACCCCGTCCAGTGCGCTGTCGATGATCGCGTTGGTCTTGGCCTCGGTCTCGCCGATGTGCTGGCCGATCAAATCAGCGCGGTGGACCTCTTTGATGTTCTCCTTCTTCAACAGGCCTAGACCGCAGTAGATTTTCGCGACGACGCGGGCGATGGTGGTCTTGCCGGTCCCGGGCGGCCCGGTGAAAACCAGGTGGTGGGTGCGCTGCGCCACCTCCAGCCCGCGCGCCTTACGCACCAACTCCATGGCGACCGCGCTCTTGAGCCTCGCCACCTGGTCTTTGACCTTGTCCAGGCCGATGAACTCACCGAGTTCCCGCTCGGCCTCTTTCAGCAGAGCGGCCTTGCGCTCTTGGGCTCCGGGGTCGACGAAATCGCCCGGCTCGGGCTCGGTCTCGGGGTCCCAGGGGTCGGTGCGCGCGTCGATGCGGTCCGCGGTGGTGGTGACGATCCCGAAGCTGGCATCCGATAGCGCCTGTTCGACCTCGGTGTTCTCCGGGTTGGCCGCGTACAGGTCCTGCAGCACCTCTCGGGCGGTATCCTCGTCGCCGTCCGCGCGCAACACGAGTCCTCTGGCCAGCGCGCCGTCCGCCGCGGCGAGGGCGACCGGACCGTCGGGCTCGTCAAGGTAGGACAGCGCGGGAGCGAACATGCCCAGCCGGGCCAGTGCGATCCCCAGGGTGATCTTGGCGGCGTGAGCGAAGGACTCGTCGAGGCTGGGATCGTTGACGATCGGGGAGAGCAGCTTGACCACATCCGCCCAGCGCTGGGCGCGGTAGTGCACAACGATCGCGACCCAGCGGGCGTCGTGCCAGCCGGGGCGGCGTTCGGCGATGCCGTCGACCAGCCGGTGGGCGTCCGCGCAGCGGCCCTCCTTGGCCAGCACGGCAGCGTGCGCCAGGTGGAAGTCGTCGGGTTCGGTGGCACGGAACCTCAGGTACAGGCCGGTGTCGTAACGAAAGCCCAATGCGCCGCGCGGTAAGTCCAGCCGCCGCTGCAGGACACCCGCGGTGGCCGCGGTCCGTGAGACCGTTTTCAACACGGGCGCGGAGTCGTCACCGGCCGCGGCCAGCCCGGTCCACGCGTCGCACTGGTCGTGGGCGACGCGGGTCAGCGCCGCGAAACCTGTCCGGGCGGTGGCCAAGTCGGCGGGGCGTCGGCGCTGGTGCACCGGTATGCCCAGTGCCCGGCAACAGGTGGCGAACCGGCTGACGGTCTCCTCATCCACCCGAGCAGCGGCGGTGTGGGCCGCGAGGAGGCCGACATCAGCGTCACCCATGCTCTCGCCGCCCTCTCAAAGTAGCGTTGCCTAAGCTAACTTTGCTGAAGTTAGCATTGCGTAAGCTAACTGTCGAGTGGTCAAGGTCAGCCAATCGGCGCTCCTGTTGAAAACGATTGTCGATATCTCCGGTGTGCACGATACACCACACTGCCGAGTTATCCCCTGGTGGCAGTGACCAGGCAGTTGCGTTCGACCATCGGCCCCGCCTCGGAGTCCGGCGCGGGAACCGGCCGGCCCACACCGCGCAGATAATCCGCTAGTGGGGTCGCCGTCGCGGTCCAGCCCCGCTCGCCGAACCACTGGTCCGCCGGCGCGCACCGCTCGTTGTAGACCAGTTGATGGAAGATTCGGCGGCCGTGATCGTCGGGGTCGGCACTGCGCTCCATTTCGACCGCGGCCGCGAAATCCTCGGGCGGCATCGGTGCGCCGTCCTCGACGGCCACCTGGCTGCCGGGTCCGGCCAGCGAGTCGATGCCGGTGAACAGCTGCTCCTGGGCTGCCGCCGGAAGATAGATCAGCAATCCCTCCGCGATCCAGGCCGACGGCTTGGCCGGGTCGAAGCCGCTGTTGCGCAGCGCTTGGGGCCAGTCTTCGCGCAGGTCGACCGCCACCTCCCGGCGCTCAGCGTTGGGCCGGGCACCGTGCTGGGCCAGAATGTAGCTTTTGAAAGCCAGCACTTGCGGCTGGTCCAGCTCATAGATCGTCGTGGCATCCGGCCAGGACAGCCGGTAGGCGCGAGAGTCCAGGCCGGCGGCCAGAAGCACCACCTGGCGCACCCCGGAGTCGGCGGCGCGGCGGACGTAGTCGTCGAAGTAGCGGGTGCGGGCGCCCTGGAAGTTGACGAAGTGTTCGCCGAATTCGGCGCTCTTCAGCCTATGGTCGGGGCACTTGCCGGCGAGCAGGTCCGCCCACTGCCCGCCGGCCGCTCGGCAGAACACCTGCGCATACGGGTCGACGGCCAGCGGGTCGGGCTTTTGTGCCTCCAACGCCCGGGCGGCGGCCACGAACAATGCGGTCGAACCGACACTGGTGGTGATATCCCAGCTGTCACCTTCGCTACGCACCCGACAAACCCTACGCGCGGGTGCCTGCCGATCGTTCCGCGGCCATACGGTGCCGCCGGTGCAGCCGATGTCGCCGGTGTCGCCACTGACCGCCGACAGCCCACCCGCAGCCGGGATTCGCACGTTCAACATGGAGCAAACCTTACACAGATACGGATGAATGAGGGTAGATCATCCGCAAATAGGCATCAGCATCATCGTTAGCTCCGTTATTACGGGGATCCTTTGATGCCCTGCGGCATGGCTGTAGCGTATTGTAGCGTACTGTAGCGTACTGTGCTACGATGACCACATGCCTAGGACAATCGCGCAGCGCGATCTTCGCAATGACAATGCGAAGGTGATCGACGCAGTCGCGGCAGGTGAGACGCTCGTCGTGACACGCAATGGCGAACCGGTGGCCGAACTTCGCCCGATGCGGGCCGTGCGCCGCACGTTCATCCCTCGCGGCGAAGTCGAGTCGCTGGCCCGCGCCGCTGTGCGCATCGATCATCGTCAGTTCCGCGCCGATCTCGAACGGTTGATCGAGCAGGGTCTTTGAGGTGACATCCGGTCTTGTGGACACGTCGGTCGTCGTCGACTGGCACGACCCGACGGTCGTTGCCGCACTCCCCGACGAGATGGCGATTTCGGCTATTACCGCTGCCGAATTGGCTGCCGGGCCGCTACTTGC
>NZ_JBYCLE010000247.1:0-4343 GCF_057473765.1 Mycobacterium sp. TH-M106
GGTGGCATGTTCATCCCGCCCGACCTGCAGGGAGCGCCGCCGCATCAATTCATAGAGATGACGACGTTCAGCGCCATCCTTGATGATGTCAACAGCAATGGTGGACCGGGCGCCGGGTTCACGCCGATCGGCAACTGAAATCCTCCAGCCGAGACGCCCGATCAGAACAAGCTGGCGACAACATCTGGCGTAACCCCGACAGCGCCATCTCCGAGGAAGGCGCCGCCGAGCATGACGGGAAGGGATTCAACCGCGGCCGGGACCATCTGGAAGATCTCGACGCCGAGTGTCTGGAACATCGCCGTCGAGGCGTCCGTGGCCGACCCGGCCGTGATCGCGCTGTCGAACGCCTGGCCGGCGCTGAGCAGCGCCGCACCGGTGTTGGCCCACTGCTGGTTGAGCGGGTTGAGGAACAGCTGGTCAACCATCCCCGACAACGAACCGGAATGCGCCAAAAGCGTCGACTCGGCCGGCGCCACTTGATCGGTCACGAAATTTCCCAGCGTGTCTAGTGAACTCGGGTAGCCGTCGATGAACGACGCGTACTTACTCGCGATACCGCTCGATACGTCGATCCCGCCGATCAGCTTGCTCGTCTCGGTGATGTCCTCGGCGGCGGTGCTCAGCAGGTCTTGCGAGCTGGTCGAGGCGAGCATCTGTGCCGCGTTGTCCCACAGCGCAGCTGCGCCTGAACCGGTGACGGCACTACCCGCACCGGCGTCAACGATGTCATCGGCGGGGACGGCGTGGGCGCTGCCCATCCCGAGCAGCACAGCCGTACAAGCGGCTCCACCAACCACCCCGACACCGGTGCCCCACCGGCGAACACAAGCAACAAACATGTGAAAGACCCTCCCTCGACCGGCCCCAGAGGCCGGTTTGCGAGAATAACAAACCCATCTGAGTCGAAGCGGTCCCCAGCGAGCATAACCACGCTGGCCAGCTCATCTGCATTGAGCGGTGGTCGCTGATCACGGAGCCGTGCGTCGGAATTATCAGTGTCGTGGTGCGTACCCAGAATGATGTACGACCTCGCGGTAGCGTCTCCATAATAGACAGCGTCGAGACCCAAAGTGCTCCCAACAAGCGTCCTTCATTCAACGGGCTGTCTGTTTACGGTGCTACTATCCAGTCTCATGGAGGAGGTTACCGTCTCGGATCATCCGGAGTACCAAGCGGCGATTGACGCCATCGACAGTGTGGTCGGCAGTCTGCGTGGTGAGATCGCCGGTATCGAACGACAGATCGAGGCTCTACAGGCTGATAGGGCACGCTTGTCGAAGCTGTCCGGGAGGCCGCCTGCGAAAACCGGCCGGAATCCGCAGGACGCACAGCCACAGCGACGTCTCGATTTTAGAGACAAGGTGGCCAGACTGGAGTCCTATATCGAACACAACTCCGAGACTGGCCAAGTGAGTCATCTTCGTAGCGCCGAGATGGTCGCCGACGTGGTGGCATCCCTGCGCTGTCCGGTCACCCGCAAGCAGATTATCGCGGCGTTCTTCGATCGGTTCCCCCGGCGCGATCTGGAGCAGGTTTGGCACGGTGACGTCGACAACGCGGTGGCCATCGCGATCCGTCGCGCCGCTCAGCGGGGTCTGATCGAGAAGGTCGAGAGGAACTTGTACCGGTCACCACAAGAAGGAGGCTCAATGACCTAGCAGCAAAAGAAGAGGCGAGGAGCGGTAACTCCTCACCCCTTCCATCGAACCGGTGTTTGCGCGCCGGCCCAGTTGCAGTCCCCGAGAAAGGAGAGCTGAGTGCCCAGAATACCCCATTGGTCTTCGCGATCGAGACACCGGCGCGTTCCCGCGGAGCTCCGGTGAGCACTGCCCCGGCGACTCTCACCCTGGCGGTCGACGCGGTTGTCGCCCGCTGGGAGCAGGGCCGTGCCCGATCGCCGTACACGATTGAGAAATATGGCTCCGTCCTCTCCCGGTTCACCCGGTTCGCCGAGGCGCACGACGTCACCAGCATCGCCCAGGTCGACACATCCCTGGTGGTGGCGTTCGTCAACTCGCTCGGGCGCGATCGGCGCAGTCAAGTCTCCCGCACGGTGTCCGGCCGTACCCGAGCGAACAGATTGTCGGCATTGCGGGCGCTCTTCGCCGCTGCCACCAAAGCCGGCTGGGTCACGTCGAACCCGGTCACCGGCGTCACCACGCCGCCGAAAAGCAGCACCAAGCCGCCCGCGCGTCCGCTCACGGATGTCGAAGCTGAACGGCTTCGCTACCTCGCCGGAACCAATCCGGCACGCCAGCGCCCCGCCGTCGTCGCCCTGTTGTTGTCAGGCGCGTGGGCGTCCGAGATCGCGTCCCTGACCGCAGCGTCATTCGACAGCGCCACCGCCAGACTGACACTTCCCGGCGTGGGCGACCGCCACGACCGCACCGTCACCGTGCAGCCCGGGCCGCCCGCATCGTCACCGCCCGCATCGGCTGGCTGCAAACCCGGACAGGCACAGCCGAGCTGCGTCTGACGGCCAACACCGGCACGGTAGGGCAGCGGCGGACGAGAGCGTACATGGTTGCCCGCACGGCCATTGTTCGCGGCGGACTTGCGGACGATCCCACCGTCACCCCGGCGTCACTGACGTTGTGGGCGGCTCGGCGCGTGTTCGAGACCACCGGCCACATCGAGGCCGCCGCCAATCTGATCGGCATGTCTTCACTGGATGCCACCGCAGCCGTGATCGCCTGGGACTGGAGAGAAACCGAGTAGCCCCCGCGATGTCCGACAACGCGCTCACCCAGCTCGACTGGCTCGTCGCAGCCGCCGAAAGGCCATGGCTTCACGAGCTGGCCCAAACTGTTCCCGAGCGCGGAAACGGGCCGGGACGCCGTCGCGAGCACCCCGCCATCGTCGGTCTCCTTTACATCCTTGCTGCCGGTGGCGTTACCGGCTCACACCGCTCAGCTGCCCGGCTGCTCGCATCGGAACACGCTTGGCGACTCGTGCGTCGCGCCGTCAAAGCAGCCACCGGCGCCCGGTTGCCGCGCCGCGCACCATCGCGCGGGCAACTCGAAACGTGGCGGTACTTTCTTGCCGAACGCAGCGGCCCGCTGCGTGAACAGGTCCGCTTCGTATCGGCGCAGCTGGCACTCGACGCCGGTTGCTTCAATCCCGCCAGCACACCGGCGAAACCGTGCCGATCAGACACACTTTTCGGAGACGGCAAGGTGGTCGCCGCCCCGATCCTGTCCAAGACCGCCGAACAGTGGCGCCAGCAAGGACGGCGGATCGACACCGGACTGCACAAGCAAGCCGGTGAAGACTCCGGGGTCTATGCCACCGGCTCCAAGTTCGTCCTGATGGGTGTCCGGGCGGACAAACGGTCCAACGCCAGAATCCTCCTCGACGTGACGTACCTGCCGCCCGGGAAGGGCTACAGGGACGAATCCGCGACGGCAGTAGCTGTGATCACCGAACTCACGAACCTTGTCATCAGCCTCGGCGGCGCGGTGGGCGGCGTGTGTTACGACGGCGCTTTCCGCGGCAAACACATCGACCCGCTAATGAAGAAGGGGTTGGCGGTGCTATCCCCGATCCATCCCACTACAGCCGGCTACAGGCCGTTTGAACTCATCACCGACTGCCCATGTGGGAACACCCACCAGCTCGCCACCCAAGACGGCGCCGTCTGTGAGTCCCTGGCTACCGATACCGGTGACGAGCACGTGGTTTCATGCCGGGTCAAACGGCTCGCCAGGCGGCGCAACGTCGGCGCCACCGCGTCGAACCGGTGGTACCGGGAGATCGAACTCGACTGCGGCCACACAAGATTCATCCGCGTCGACACCACCGATGGCGACCGCAACAGGGGCTTCAACCGGGCTGAACGCATCCGTCAGCACCCACCGGCCAGCGAGGTCTACCAGAACTGCTACGGGTGGCGTGAGGACCCCGAATCAACCAACAACACCCTCGACCGCACCCTGTACGGCGGACGGATGATCGCCCACACCTGGAAACGGCAGCTACTGTTCACCCGGATTTTTCACGTAATTCGGTGTCGATGGGTGTCGTTAACGTGAAAGGTGCACTGCCGCAAGGATAATCGGAGTGTTCACGGCTCCATTATCCCAGATGGGAGTGCACCTGTCAGATGCAGACTACTACCGACTGGTCGAAGAATGTGCGAGGTGAGGTCCGTGGCGAAGACGTGGTGGGACATGCCGGCCCTGCAAAACCCCGGATGCTGGCCGGCGGTGTGGGGTGCGGTGGCCGGATTCTGTGCGCGACGCTGGTTCCGTTACAGCTGATCACTTCGATCGCCTCTGTGGAAGCTGACCCGAAAGCTCGGCCCACCGCGCAAGTTTGGCCCTACTTCCTGCTTCGGCCCT
>NZ_JBYCLE010000248.1:0-1778 GCF_057473765.1 Mycobacterium sp. TH-M106
ACCTGAGTTGGGTCACTTTGGTCAGTTTCCGGCGATGGCGGTGCGCTGACCTGCGGTGATGTTTCTGCTTAGTGCACACGCTAGGCACTAATTTGGGTCAGTAGGCTCGCTGGATGGTCTGGATTAGGCGGGTGCGCACGGCCTCGGGCGCGACGGCGGTCCAGATCGCCGAATCCGTCGATGGCCGGCGCCGGATCATCCGCCATGTGGGCTCCGCGCGTGATGACGCCGAGCTCGGTCTGCTCATTGAGCAGGCCCAGCGGCTGTTGGCCGATGACACCCAGGGCGAGTTGGATCTGGGAATCACCCCGAAAGCCGTTCGAGCCCATATGGTTCCACCGCCAGCTGAAGCTCTGTTCACCGGCGATACGGGTCAACCCGCAGTGCGGGAGATCGTGACGAGGCCACGAGTGCTCAAGAGCTGCAACGGGCTGCTGTATGACGCCCTCGCCGGGGTGTACGCCAGCCTGGGCTTTGATGCGGTCGGCGATGAGGTCTTCCGTGACCTGGTGATCGCCCGGGTGGTGGAGCCGACCAGCCTGCTCGACGTCGATCGGGTCCTGGCCGAGCTGGGCCGCACCTCAGCGTCGCTGTCGACGCGCAAACGGACCCTGCGCCGCGCCGGCGCTGGCGGCTACCGCGACCAGATCGCCGTGGCCTGCTTCAACCATGCCCGCACCGCCGGTGATGTCAGCCTGGTGCTCTACGACGTCACCACGCTCTATTTCGAGGCCGACAACGAAGACGACCTCCGACGGGTCGGCTACTCCAAGGAACGCCGCGTCGACCCGCAGATCGTGGTCGGGCTGCTGGTCGACCGGTGCGGATTCCCGCTGGAGATCGGCTGCTTCGAAGGAAACAAGGCCGAAATTCTGACGATCGTGCCCATCGTGAAAGCGTTCCAGGCCCGCCACGACATCATCGACATGGTCGTCGTCGCTGATGCCGGCATGCTCGCCAGCGGCAACCTGCGCGAACTCGATGATGCCGGGTTGGGGTTCATCGTCGGATCAAGGGTCACCAAAGCCCCCAATGATCTAGCATCGCATTTCCATTGGCACGGTGAGCTTTTTAGCGACGGTCAGATCATCGACACCATCACCCCACGCGACCAACGCGGCACCGCCACCAAGACCAGCGACCCCAAACGCAAGGCCGAGCCCATCTGGGATCCGGCCACCCATACCAAGTCGTGGCGGGCGGTGTGGGCGTACTCCACCAAACGCGCGGTGCGCGACACCAAGACGCTGAACCTGCAGGAGAACAAGGCCCGCGCGGTCGTCGCCGGCGAGAAGGCCGCGCGCACACCGCGGTTCATCAAGAACCGCAATGGGTCCCAAGAACTCGACGAGGCATCGTTGCAGCGGGCTCGGCGGCTGGTCGGGCTCAAAGGCTACGTCACCAACATCGACGCCGCACTGATGCCCGCGACCGAAATCATCGCCAGCTACCACGACCTCTGGCACGTCGAGGCGTCCTTCCGGATGTCGAAATCCGACCTCGCCGCCAGGCCCATGTTCGCCCGCACTCGCGACGCCATCGAAGCCCATCTGACCATCGTGTTCACCGCACTGGCCCTCAGCCGCGAAGTCCAGACCCGCACCGGGCTGTCACTGCGACGATTCCTGCGCACCCTCAAGCCCCTGCGCTCGGCCACCATCGACCTCAACGGCGTCATCGCCACATTCCCGCCAGCCATCGACACCGAGGTCAAGACGATTCTGGATGCGCTGGAAACCGAAAACTCAAGGCACTAAGACAAATGACCCAACTCGGGT
>NZ_JBYCLE010000249.1:0-2308 GCF_057473765.1 Mycobacterium sp. TH-M106
TCGCTGTAGCCGAACAGCTTCTGAAAGACGTAGGTCACGTAGGTCATCAGGTTGATGGGGTCATCCCAGACGATGGTGATCCACGGGCGATCGGTGATGTCGAGGGCATCGGTGCTCCGCTGGCCGGTAGTGCCCGGCTTCACCGGTGTGGGCGTCGGCGCTGACGGTGCCATGCCCGTCAGGATACCGAGATGTCTTCGTGGTTGCGGGGCCGCTGACACGGTGACGGTTCCCATCGCCGGGTTGCGGGGTGATCAGGCATGGGCTGATATGGGCTGATAGCCTGGCCGCCGTTTTGGCGCCCGGGGAAACAGACCGGAGGGTCGACGCTGTGAAGTGCGTGGATGTCGTTGTGGTCGGCGCGGGATTGAGCGGCCTGATCGCCGCTCGCTCGTTACAGCATGCGGGCCTCAAGGTGACGGTGCTGGAAGCAAGCGAGCGGATCGGCGGCAAGATGCTCACCACCCCCGTCGACGGCGAGCAGGTCGACGTCGGCGCGCACTGGATCGGTCCGACCCAGCATCGCATCACTCGTCTGGCGGCCGAGCTCAAGGTGCCAACACGCCCGCAGTGGCTGGCAGGACACGGTGTGCTCGACATCGATGGACGCCGCTATCGCCTCAACGGGCAGCGGCCACGGCTTCCCGTCGATGTGTCCGCCGACGTCGCGCTGGGAACCGCGCAGCTGTGGACCCTGCGCCGTGGTATCTCATTCGACGGGCCGGCGCACACCCGCCGCCGAACCCGGCTAGATCATCGAAACGGTTTGTGGCTGCGTGATCACACCTTCCGAACCCGGGCCGGCCAGCAGCTGTTCGAAATGACCGTGGGGCTCTTACTCGGCGCCGCGACGTCCGAGGTGTCGGCGCTGTACCTGCTGGCTTTCCTGCGCTCCGGCCGCGGACTGCGTCGGCTCTCCAACTTCCGAGGCGGCGCGCAGCAGGACACTTTCGTCGGCGGAGTAGAACAGATCTACGAGCGCCTCGCGAGCCAGCTCATCGACCCAGTGCGGTTGAACAAGCCGGTAACCGCGATAGAACAAACACCCGATCACGTGAAGGTACACACCGCCGGATCGGAGTTGCCGGCACGACGGGCTATCGTCGCGATCGCCCCGCCGCTGGCCGCGCGGCTGGCCTTCGCACCGCCGCTGCCGGACGAACAGATCACCACAATGGCAGCATTGAGGCTAGGGGCATACACGAAATTCATCGCGCAATACCATCGGCCCTGGTGGCGTGAACAGGGACTCAGCGGACTGGCGCTGTGCACCGCCGGTCCGATCCAGATGGTCGTCGACGACACACATGACGCCGCTGGCCGCGGAACCCTCGCGGCGTTTGTCACCGGCCCCGCTGCACGTGATCTCAGTCGTATGACGGATAACGACCGACAAACCGAACTCCTCAACAAGCTGGGAGAGCTACTGGGTTATCGGGCCACTGAACCCACCACCGTTTTCGAACAAACATGGGCCCAGCAGCCTTGGCTCCAAGGCGCCCCAGTCGCATTCGCACCGCCCGCCGTATTGTCCGAATCAGCTGGGCTACCCAGTCAACCGCACGGACGCATCCACTGGGCAGGCACCGACCTTGCCCGCGAGCACCACGGATATATGGACGGTGCAATAGAGTCCGGACAGCGTGCAGCCGCCGAGGTTATCCGGAACATCAGCGTTCCCGGACAGCAGGCGTGACAGCAGCCGATACCGTTGGCCTGTGAGCGACTCGGCCTGCGCGGGACTGCTGACCGACAAGTACGAGTTGACCATGCTCGCCGCGGCGCTGCGCGACCGCACGGCGAACCGGACGACCACCTTTCAGCTGTTCGCCCGCCGGCTGCCCGAGGGCCGCCGCTACGGGGTGGTCGCCGGCACCGACCGGCTTTTAGAAGCGTTGCCGCGGTTCGGGTTCGACGACGCGGCGTTGGCATCGCTGGCGGAGTTCCTCGATCCGGATACGTTGCGCTACCTACGCGATTACCGGTTCCGCGGTGACGTCGACGGCTACCCCGAGGGTGAGCTGTACTTCGCCGGTTCCCCGGTGCTATCGGTGCAGGGTAGCTTCGCGGAATGCATCGTGCTGGAAACGCTGGTGCTGTCCATCTTCAACCACGACACCGCTGTCGCCTCCGCGGCCGCCCGCATGGTCAGCGCTGCGGCGGGCCGGCCGTTGATCGAAATGGGTTCGCGGCGCACCCACGAGCGGGCCGCGGTCGCCGCGGCGCGGGCGGCCTATCTCGCCGGCTTCGCCGGGTCGTCGAACCTGGAGGCGGGGCGTCGCTACGGGGTACCGGTGGCGGGTACCAG
>NZ_JBYCLE010000250.1:0-7455 GCF_057473765.1 Mycobacterium sp. TH-M106
TGCTGTCGGGTGCTCTCGGGGCGCGCGCCATCGGGCTCACCTGTGGTCTGGGAGTTTGCCGGCCCGGCCTGGCGACAACTGGTCAACTGTACGTGACCAGCGGCTAAAGGGTCAAACGCGGGTCGGCGGCCCGGCCGGGCGAGCCGCCGCGCGGCGCCGGCGCACCGGAGCCTTCGCGGTGGCGGTCACACCGGAGCCGTCGTCCTCGTCATCCTCGTCATCGTTCGAGCCGTTAGTGACCTCCAGGTCGTCGTCGAAGTCACCGTCGTCCTCGGCCAGATCGACTTCCATGTCAAGTTCGTCTTCTTCTTCGTCTTCTTCTTCGTCTTCGTCCTGGTCTTGGTCCGCCGCCATGTCCGCGAAGTCGTCGGCGTCATCGACGGGCTCGGCGGTGGTCCGGGCCGCAGACTCCTCGAACTCCTCGAACTCCTCGTCCTGGCGGCCGTTGGCTGGGGCCATACTGGCCATACTGGCCATGGCCTTGAACATCGGATGATCGCCCGGGGCATGCGACGGCACAGTGGCCACCGGCTGGTCGGACTTGCTCTTCTTCGCTCGCTTGCCGCGCCGTCCAGACTCGGGCTTACGACCGGACGCGGCGGTGTCCACCGGATCGGTGTGCAGCACGATGCCACGGCCGGAACACTGCGGGCAAGACGTCGAGAAGGCTTCGACCAAGCCGGTGCCCAACCGTTTGCGGGTCAGCTGCACCAACCCCAGCGAAGTCACCTCGGACACCTGGTGGCGGGTGCGGTCGCGGGCCAGCGCCTCGGTCAGCCGGCGCAGCACTAGGTCCCGGTTGGACTCCAGCACCATGTCGATGAAGTCGATGACGATGATGCCGCCGATGTCGCGAAGGCGGAGCTGCCGCACGATCTCCTCGGCGGCTTCCAGGTTGTTCTTGGTGACCGTTTCCTCAAGGTTGCCGCCGGATCCGGTGAACTTGCCGGTGTTGACGTCCACCACGGTCATCGCCTCGGTCCGGTCGATCACCAGGGTTCCCCCGGACGGCAGCCAAACCTTGCGCTCCGTCGCCTTGGCCAGTTGCTCGTCGATGCGGTGCACTGCGAACACATCCGGGCCGGGCTGCCCGTCCGGACCCGCCGGGGGCTGGTATCTGGTCAGCTTCGCTACTAGGTCGGGGGCCACCAAGTTCACGTACTCTTCGATGGTCGCCCAGGAGTCGTCGCCGGAGACCATCAGCTCGGAGAAATCTTCGTTGAACAGGTCGCGGATCACCTTGATCAGCACGCCGGGCTCTTCGTAGAGCGTCAGCGCGGCGCCGGCGGCCTTCTCCGCAGCCTCGGCGGCCGTGGTTTCGATCTGGCTCCAACATTGCTGCAGCCGACTCACGTCGGCGCGGATGTCCTCGGGTGTGACACCCTCCGAAGCGGTGCGGATGATGACACCGGCTTCGGGGGGCACCATCTCACGCAGGATCTCTTTGAGTCGCTGGCGTTCGGTGTCGGGCAGCTTGCGGCTGATCCCGGTCGACGACGCCCCCGGTACGTACACCAGGTAGCGACCAGCCAGTGACACCTGGGTGGTCAGTCGCGCGCCCTTGTGCCCGACCGGATCTTTGCTGACCTGCACCACCACGTAGTCACCGGGTTTGAGGGCCTGTTCGATCTTGCGGTTGGCCCCGCCCAGTCCGGCGGCTTCCCAGTTCACTTCGCCGGCGTAGAGCACACCGTTGCGGCCGCGGCCGATGTCAACGAACGCCGCCTCCATCGACGGCAGCACGTTCTGGACGATGCCTAGGTAAACGTTGCCGACCATAGACGTGGATGCAGCAGAGGTAACAAAATGCTCGACCAACACGCCGTCCTCCAGCACCGCGATCTGGGTGTAACGCACACCCTGGTACGGTGGTTCGGTTCGGACCCGGTCACGCACCACCATCACCCGGTCGACCGCCTCGCGCCGGGCCAGGAACTCGGCCTCGCTCAGGATGGGCGGACGACGCCGGCCGGCGTCACGCCCGTCACGGCGACGTTGCCGTTTGGCCTCCAGCCGGGTCGACCCGTTGATCCCCTGGATCTCGTCCCCGGCGCCACCCTGGCCGCGCGGAGCCCGCTCGTGCACCACGGTGTTGGGCGGGTCGTCGGATGCTGCGGACGACTCCGTGTCACCCGCGTCGCCCTCGTCGCCGGTGCCCGACTTGCGGCGCCGGCGGCGTCGCCGCCGCCGACTCCCGGCCTCCTCGGCGGAGCCGGCGTCCCCGGTGTCGGCGCTGGCACCGGCCTGCTCGGCCTCGTCGGCATCGTCGGATTGGGTCTCGTCGTCGGCGTCGGGTGCGTCGCCGCGGTCGTCAGATCCGCGGCCACGGCCGCGACCACGTCGGCCGCGGCGCCGGCGCCGGCTTGCCGGTCGTTCCCCGTCGTCGTCGTCAATGTCCGTGTCGTCGTCGACGAGGTCGGTGCCGGTGTCGGCGTTCTCACCGGTACCGGAAGGCACCGACTGCGGTGCGACGAACAGGGGCAGGTACTCGGGGCGCGACGTCGTCTCGAGCATCAGCCGAGACTCGGGTTCTTCGGCTGCAGAGGCTACGGCCGATGACTCCGGTAAATCGTCGTGTTGTGTCGGTTGTTCTGGTACGTCTGCGGAAAAAGCATCGTCGGCCACGTAAATCTCCTTGAGCCCCCGGGCGCGTCGCGGCGACGCGGCCACGCGAGGGCTTGCGTTGTCTGCCCGGGTCACTTCCCCCCGGGCTTGTGATGGTCTCGCCCCGAGCGGCTCGGGTGGAACCCACTCGGCGCCTGGCTGAATGGAGGCTGGACGATCGGCGCCGCACCGCACGCGGCGGTGGTCGCACTCGCCTAAGTCTTCATTCGGGTGTTAGCCACCGGTCCGGTGACGTTCACCCGACCGCCATTATCCCATACCGCTCGCGGTCTCAGGCGAGCATGCGTGGAATCGCACTGCGCGGACGCGCCGCGTGCGAGTCCGTGCATGCTCGGCGGCCCGGATCAAAGATCGGGGAACCACAGCGCGATCTCGCGCTCGGCGGACTCCGGCGAATCGGAGCCGTGCACCAGGTTGAACTGGGTTTCCAGCGCGAAATCCCCGCGGATGGTTCCGGGCACGGCCTGCTGCACCGGGTCGGTGCCGCCGGCGATCTGCCGAAACGCCTCGATCGCGGCCGGCCCCTCTAAAACGGCGGCCACCACCGGGCCGGACGTGATGAACTCCAGCAGCGACGCGAAGAACGGCTTGCCCTCATGCTCGGCGTAGTGCAGACGGGCCAGCACGTCGTCAACGGTCATGAGTTGCAGCGCCGCGATCGCCAGGCCCTTGTGTTCGATCCGGCTGATGATCTCCCCCACCAGCCGGCGACCCACGCCGTCCGGCTTGATCAACACCAGGGTCCGCTCGGTCACAAGCTGACAGCGTATCGAAACCCCGGTCAGCCCGTCGGTCACTGACGCCGCTTGACCTCGGCGCGAAAGTGGGCGATCAGCAGCCACACCACGGTGAACAGCACACCGACCACACCCACCCCCGGGTAGACGAGGAAACCGGCGATCGGCACCAGCTGCAGTGCCAGGTTTACCCAGATGGCCCAGGGCCGGCCCTGAATGCCGGTCAGCAGCACCAGCGCCACGGCCAGGCCGACCAGGTACACCAGCGACGTCGTGGTCATCCCGTCGCCGACCGAACCGACATTGGCTACCACCGGCAGCGCCAACAGCACCACGATCGCCTCTAGCACCAGGGTGGCGGCCATCACTCCGCGGAAACTGCGCCACGGGTCCACCGGCGGCGGCTGTTCCGGCTGTTCTGGCTGTTCCGTCATTGCGGTTCACGTCCGAACAGGGTGCGTGCGGCCCCCGCGGTGAGCACCGAGCCGGTGATCACAACGCCGGTCCCGCCGGTCCCGCCGGTCGCGCTCCCGCCGGCTGAGTCGTCCTCCACCAGGGCGGTCGCCGTCTCGATAGCGTCCGGCAGCGCCTCGGCGGTGATCACCCGGTCTGCACCGAATCGCTGCTGGGCTGCCCACGCCAGCGCTTCGACGTCCAGCGCCCGGGGCGAGCCGTTGTGGGTGACGACGACCCGGTCCAGCACCGGTTCCAGCGCCGCCAGGATGCCGTCCACATCCTTGCCTGCCAACACGCTGACCACGCCGACCAGGAACCGGAAGTCGAATTCGTCGGCCAGCGCCCGCGCCAGTGCACCCGCCCCGGCCGGGTTGTGCGCCGCGTCGACGAACACGGTGGGTGCGCTGCGCATCCGCTCCAGCCGGCCCGGGCTGCTGGCCGCCGCGAAACCGGCCCGCACCGCGTCGACATCGAGCTGGCGCGCGGCACCGGCGCCGAAGAACGCCTCCACAGCCGCCAACGCCAGCACCGCGTTGTGCGCCTGATGCTCCCCGTGCAGCGGTAGGTAGATCTCCGAGTACACCCCGCCGAGGCCCTGCAGGTCCACCAGTTGCCCACCGACCGCGAGCCGACGGCGCAGCACCGCGAACTCGGAGTTCTCCCGGGCGACGGTCGCGTCGGCACGTACCGAGGCCGCCAGCAGCACCTCCATCGCCTCGGGCACCTGCGCCGCCATGACGGCGACGGTGTCCACCAGCTCACTGTCGGACCGGTGGATGATGCCGGCTTTTTCGCCGGCGATCCCGGCGACGTCGTCACCCAGGTACTCGACGTGGTCGATGCCGATCGGGGTGATCACCACGACCGGCGCATTGACCACGTTGGTGGCGTCCCACCGACCGCCCAGTCCGACCTCGACGACCGCGACGTCGACCGGCGCGTCGGCGAACGCCGCGAACGCCATCGCGGTCAGCACCTCGAACTTGCTCATCGCCGGGCCGCCGTTCTCCCGCGACGACTCGTCGACCATCTGCACGAACGGTTCGATCTCGACGTAGGTCGCCACATACTTCGCGGGGCTGATCGGGGTGCCGTCGATCGCGATGCGCTCGACCGCGGATTGCAGGTGCGGGCTGGTGGCGCGACCGGTGCGCCGGTGCAGCGCGGTCAGCAGCCCGTCGACCATCCGCGCCACCGAGGTCTTGCCGTTAGTGCCCGCGATGTGAATGCAAGGGTAGCTGCGTTGCGGGGAGCCGAGTAGGTCCATTAGCGCACTGATCCGGGTCAGGCTCGGCTCGATCTTCGTTTCGCCCCAGCGCCGGTCCAGCAGGTGCTCGACCTGCAGCAACGAAGCTATCTCGTCCGGGGTGGGCGTTGGGGCGCTCACGCCAGATCCGCCAGGCGGGCGCTGATGCGGTCGGTTTCGTCGGCGGCCAACCGCTGCCGGTCGCGGATCTTGTCGACGACGTGCGCGGGCGCTTTGGCCAGGAACTCGAGGTTGTCCAGCTTGGCACTGGTGGCGGCCAGCTCTTTGCGGACGGCGGCCAGATCCTTCTCCAGCCGGCGCCGTTCAGCGGCAACGTCCACCACGCCGGAGGTGTCGAGCTCGACGACCACCGTGCCGCCGGAAAGCCGTACCTCCACCGATGCCGAGGCGGTGAAATCACCGTCGGGCGCGGTCAGCCACGCCTGCGACATCACCGCTGTCAGCTGCGCGGCCAGATCTGACTCGTTAACGCCAGTCAGCCGGGCCGGAACCTTCTGGCGATCGGCCAGCCCCTGGTCGCTGCGGAATCGCCGTACCTCGGTGACCAGCTTGCGCATATCGCTGATCCGTTGCGCCGCAACCGGATCCATGGCTATCCCGGACGGAGCAGGCCACTCGGCGATCACCAACGACTCCCGCCGCGTCAGCTGCTGCCACAACACCTCGGTGACGAACGGAATCACCGGATGCAGCAGCCGCAGCAAGGTATCCAGCACCTTAGCCAACACTGCCAACACTGCCAGCACCGCAGCGGTCTGTTGCTGCCCCCCGGCAAGCTGCGTTTTGGCCAGTTCGAGGTACCAGTCACAGAATTCGTCCCAGGTGAAGTGGTAGAGCGCCGAACAGGCCCGGCTGAACTCGTATCGGTCGAAAGCCGAATCTACCTCGGCTCGAACCTCTTCCAGGCGTCCCAGAATCCACCGGTCTGCGTCGGTCAGGTCGGCGAGCCCAGCCGGGTCCGGCAGCGGCGCCGTCGGGTCCATCGAGGCGCCATTGAGCAGCGCGAATCGGGTGGCGTTGAACAGCTTGGTGACAAAGTTGCGCGACGCGCGAGCGTGGTCTTCGCCGACGGACAGGTCACCTCCCGGGCTGGCGCCGCGGGCCAGGGTGAACCGCAGCGCGTCGGCGCCGAACTTCTCCACCCAGTCCAGCGGGTCGACGCCGTTGCCGCGCGACTTGCTCATCTTGCGGCCGTGCTCGTCGCGGATCAAGCCATGCAGGAACACGTTTCGGAATGGCACCTGCGGCCCGACGAAAGTCCCGAACATCATCATCCGC
Organism: Mycobacterium sp. TH-M106; assembly: GCF_057473765.1. Lineage (NCBI taxonomy): Bacteria > Bacillati > Actinomycetota > Actinomycetes > Mycobacteriales > Mycobacteriaceae > Mycobacterium > Mycobacterium sp. TH-M106. The sequence goes on from NZ_JBYCLE010000250.1 coordinate 6,364, forward strand.
GCCACCCAGAAGAACAGGATGTCGTAACCTGTCACCAAAACGCTGGTGGGATAGAACTTCTCCAGTTCAGCGGTGTGATCTGGCCAGCCCAGAGTGGAGAACGGCCACAGCGCCGAGGAGAACCAGGTGTCCAGCACGTCAGGGTCCTGACGCCAGCCCTGGGGCGGGGTCTCGTCCGGGCCGACGCACACCTTCTCTCCATCGGGTCCATACCAGATCGGGATGCGGTGGCCCCACCACAGCTGGCGGGAGATGCACCAGTCGTGCATGTCGTCGACCCAGGAGAACCAGCGCGGCTCCAGGCTTTTCGGGTGGATGACGGTGTCCCCGCGCCGCACCGCATCACCGGCAGCCTCGGCCAGCGAGCCCACTTTGACCCACCACTGCATCGACAGTCGCGGCTCGATGACCTCGCCGCTGCGTTCCGAATGCCCGACACTGTGGGTGTAGGGCCGCTTCTCGGCGACAATGCGGCCCTGCGCGGCCAACGCCTCCCGCACGGCGACGCGGGCTTCGAAGCGGTCCATGCCGTCGAATTCCGTTCCAGTGCCGACAATCCGGGCGCGTGTATCCAGGATTGACGGCATCGGCAGCTGATGGCGCAGACCGATCTCGAAGTCATTGGGGTCATGAGCGGGAGTGACCTTGACCGCGCCCGTGCCGAATTCCGGGTCGACGTGTCCGTCTGCGACGACGGGGAGCTCGCGGTCGAGGAACGGATGCGGCAGCGTCGTGCCGACCAACGCGCGGTATCGATCGTCGTCGGGGTGCACCGCGATCGCGGTGTCGCCGAGCATGGTCTCGACGCGGGTGGTGGCAACGACGATGTGTGGCTGCGCGTCGTCCAGCGAGCCATACCGGAACGACACCAGCTCACCTTCGACGTCTTCGTATTTGACCTCGAGATCGCTGATCGCGGTTTCCAGCACCGGCGACCAGTTGACCAGCCGCTCGGCCTGATAGATCAGCCCGGCGTCATAGAGCCGCTTGAAAATGGTGCGCACCGCCCGCGACAAACCGTCGTCCATGGTGAACCGCTCGCGGCTCCAGTCCACCCCGTCGCCCAGCCGCCGCATCTGGGTGCCGATCGTG